>CANMSW010000006.1 GCA_947500275.1 Bacteriovoracaceae bacterium
AAAAACAATTTTTGATTTTGAAGTCGCTCTTAAACGCCGGCACGCGGGGTGGATGCGTGCTTGTGGATGAATCGGAGTGGTCGCTGCTTTCAGCCGCCTTCCGTTCGCGAAGCGACGCGATGGCTTGGACGCTCGGAGCGGGAGACCTCCAACTTCGTGAGAAAGTTCTCTACCTCACACCGCATCTTTGGTCTGAGTCCGGAAGCGCTTGGAAGACGCTGAAAAGTCAGCTGGGTCGCGAGGCACGCCTGGTTTCGAGCTTGGATCTCGCGCTCTCGCGTCCGGGTGTGAAGATGTTGTGGGTTGATCCGATGTGGATTTTCAACCGCGAAGCGATGATGCGTCTGCTGGAGTGGTCAGGGGATGGACGCGTCTTAGTTTTACCGAAATCTGCCGTGTCGACGGGGCCTGCTCGAAGAATGCTCGACGATGCGATGCGAGGGTCCTCGGCTCGCGCGATCCGGATCACTCAAGGGGTGCCTTGTGATATTCATCCGGCGGGAACGGGCAAAGTGATCTTTGCGGAAATGCGTGAGTCTGCCGCGCTCCACGGAAAGGCGCTGCCACAGTTTGGGGACTCTGAGCTTAAGGCCTTCGTTGAAGGTGTGTTGAATTTAGCCGAACTCCAGCCCTCCTGCCGGGTGACGGATGTTCGCATCGATTTAATCCCTTCGCGGCGTGTGGATTCGGGCATGGGTCTGTTCGTGCTGAATGGGCACAATCGTGCGGTTCAGGCTGACCTTCAGTTCCAGGAACCCGTTTTGGTCTCCGACTTTTCCAGTGTGTTGACGCAGGGGGGCGCGCCAAGTCGGAAGGGCGGCGAGCCCGATCGTCCTGAAATCGCGCCGGCGTCCCATTTCTCGCTCGAGGTACCTCCTCGTGGAGTGCTTCCGATTGCGGTCTTTGGTTCAGGCCCTGACTGGGAAGCCAGTGCCGAGGTGGACGCGCCCTTGAGTGAGGAGTGCCTCGCTGCGGACTCGCTGGTTCAGGTGTGGGCAGAAGAGCGACGCGTGAAGCGCGAGGTCAATGTGGCAGCGGAAGCCGCGCCTGAGTTGGCGCGTGAGGCGGACTTTGCCGCATTATCAGAACTGCACGGTCTGAGTGATTCAGGACCGTCTGCTGAAATGCCATTCTAAGCGAAGCGATCGGGGACAGAGATATGGAATTGGCTCAGGACTGGCGACTCTATCAGACTTTGACTCGGGGGAAGAAGGCGCGTGTGGCGCGTATAGGTCCGAACGCGACTCCGGGGGCCGAGAGTTCGGTGGTCACGGCGGTTCTCTCCTCGCAGACGGCCACAGGTGGCATTCCGACTGTTCTTGCCGTGCGGTCATCGGATGGCGAGTTTCACGCTTGGGTCGGTCGTACGATCGACGAGCTGCGGGACCATTTAGGGGAGTCTCGTCCTCTCTGCGTGATTCAAGAAGAAGAGGTCCGATCGGCATTTCAGTCAGCGGAAAAGGCGCCGACCCTCTTTGATCAAAGGCGTGTTCTTCGGGATTCGCTCCAAGGTTCGAATCAGGCTGAAAAAGGCCGGGCTGCTTTGCCGCCTTCGAAAGATCACCAGCATTTCTTGGTGAATACTTTGGGCGGATGGTGGAAGCGCGTTCTTCCAGGACGCTATGCCCTTTGGCTCCGCTTTCAAGAGGAGGCCGGGACATCTCGTTCTCCTACGAAGGCAGCACCTCGAGATCATTTGATCTTCATTCGCGACGGGCAAGTCGTGGGCTGTGGGATTCCAGACCTCACCTCATTGGGTCAGGAAAGGCTTTGGAAAAAGGAAGCCGTCCTTCGCCATCTAGCGGAAAAGTACCTTTGCCCGATTCAAGGTCTACTCGTCGATGCCCAGGATTGGGAGTCATGGATTGATGCAGATAGCCCTTGGAAAGCAGTGAATCAAAGTTTCAGCTCCGGTCGCGCTGATCTTTGGCCGCAGTCTTCGAGTCTGCGGAGTTTGATGTGGATCCGGATGAATCTCGGGCTCTAACTTGAGGGTTCAGGCGTTCAGTGAAAGCCCCAGGGCCACCGAAGTGAACGAATCTTGATCTTCAATCACGGCTTGGGGCACTACTGCTGCGATCGACTTTCGCAAGACAGGCACTTGAGATGTTCCGCCGGTGAAATGAAGGACATCAATTTGAGAAGGTTGAATGCCAGCTAGTCGAAGCGTTTCGGCGGCTGTTTCGGTGATCTGCCGCGCGACCCCTTGAATAATCTCTTCGTACTGCATTCGCTGAACGCCGAATTGAATATCAATCGGGTAAGAGCGAAACTCGAAGTTCTTTTCTTCGTTCTGATCCTGCTGTGAGCTTGCGATGGCTATCTTCAATCGCTCAACACTTTGGTGGAGCTGATACCCGAGGTTCTCGTCGACCAGAGTAATGATATTCTCGAGAACTTTCTTATCGCTGGGGTTCACGAGCTCCTTCTTGAGATCGAGAAGGAAATTCCAATTGGATTTCTCTTTCAGAATTACGTGCTGGTGCCATTTAGGAATTCGCGAAATGAGCGAAGTGGGGAACGTTAAGATATTTGAGGAAAAGGGGCGCTGGTATTTCACCTCGCTCCCAAAATAGGGCAGTAACCGATTTGAAACGAACGTGGAATCCAGCGCGTCCCCAGCGAGGGGAATCCCATGAACGGCGAGGACGCGATGGGCGCCTGAGTCGGATTGATGGAGAACGGTAAAGTCAGAGGTCCCTCCACCTAAATCGGCTACAAGGGTGACTTTTTCTTTTGTCGGGATGCCCTGACTTTTCTTGATCGCCACACGGGAGGCAGCGGTGGGCTCTTCCAAAAGCGAATAGTTTTGAAATCCTGCCAAACGGATAGCTTCATGAAAACGAGTCGTCGCGAGTTTTTCCCGCGCTTCGTCGAGGGAGTAGAGCGCAGGGCGACCGAATACGATTTCTTTCTCGGAGATGCTTTGGTCGAACTTGATCTCGATCCTCTTTTTGGCTTCGGCGAGGAAGCGCGAGATCAGGTTCTCGAGGCTAACGAAACGGCCAGAAATTTGAGTGCCTGAAAAATCGGGGTTCGGGAGCAGTCGCTTGATGGATTGAAAGAAGCGGCCCTCCCGCTCATTCTCGAAATATTTCTCGATGGCGGCTTTTCCAAAATAGGATTCACGAGGGCTCGGAAAATAGAGAAGGGATTTTAAAAGGTCCCGATCATCCAGAGGGATGATTTCGTGAATGGGGTTTCCGTGGCGCAGGCCGCTCACGGATGCGGCCGTGTTCGAGGTGCCGAAGTCGATTCCGATGCGTTGAATTTCGATGAGGGTCACTCCCGAAGGTTAGCAGGAATAGGAATGCTTTCCTATTCCTGCTTGACTGAACTCCGAAAATGGTTCGTGATTATTCGATGAGAAGCTCCCTCATTTCGTTGCCTCGATCCTTGATTCAGTTTGTGATGTTCGGTTTGGGCGTGGCTGCAGTGCTTGCGCAAATGGCCTGCGGGACGAGCACTGAGAATACCACGAGCGAAGTCCAAGGTTCGTGTTTCAATGATGATTATTGCGTCGACTATATCGGCTCGCTTTACGTGGATGTGCAGGCGGTTTGTGATACCACTGGGCGGACCTTCTCGGCCTCGGCGTGTTCCACTTCTGGGCAGGTGGGGCAATGCTTAGCGGGGGATGGCGCAAGCAATGAATCCGTGACGCACTTCTTGGGTACGACTCACGATGCCGCGACTTTGGAATCCGTTTGTGAGTCGGACTTAGGCGGGACTTACACAGCAGGGGAATGAATTGGGCCTTTCGACCGCACTCGTGGGACTGCCACGTCACGGGCCCTTTTTGAATGAATCCCTGTGCCAGGAAGCCCACTTAAACCATTGAATTAAATCGATTTTTATCTCCGGTTGCGTTTTCTGCTGCACTCCGTTAAATCCCCGACCGGAATGATCTATTTTCAAAGCCTGACCCAAGAAGAACTCGCTCAACTCCTCCTCCCCGTGAGTCGCGTCACTACGCGCAGCGGGGAAATGAATGAGGAGCTGGAAAAGAAGTCCGTGAAGCGCGCGCAGTACCGCGCGAAGCAAATTTTTCATTGGGTCTATCAACGCTATGTCTTGGAATGGGATCAGATGTCGGATCTCTCCAAAGATCTTCGAACTTGGCTGAAAGAGAACGTCGAAATCTACCGACTGAAAGAAACCGTGAGTCGCCAAGGCCTGGATGGCACTCACAAATTTTTATGGGGACTGCCGGACGGAAAAACCATCGAGAGCGTGATCATTCCTGCGGCTCTTCAAGAGAAGAAGAATGCTTTCGGGAATGCGCCTGATGGCGGCTCCTTCGAAATTGACCAGGACGACGAAGACTCCGAGAATTCGCGCGGCGATATCGAAGCACTGAAGGGCTATCGGAAGGTGTCCTCGCCCACGAAGAGTGCTTTCGCCGGAAGAAAAGCCAGTGATTCAAACTTGAGCTCCGAGAGTTGGTCCCGCTTAACGGCTTGTATTTCGAGCCAAGTGGGTTGTGCCATGGCCTGTAAATTCTGTCTGACGGGCGTGCAGGGCCTGGACCGGCACTTACAGACCCACGAAATCGTGACCCAAGTGCATGAGCTGCGCATGCGCGCTCCGATTACCAATATCGTTTTCATGGGAATGGGCGAGCCCCTCCATAACTTCGAGAGCGTAGTCAAAGCTTGCCAAATCATGCTCGACCAAGACGGCATGAACTTCTCGAAGCGCAAAGTGACGATCAGCACGAGTGGCCTCGTGAGCGCGATTGAAGAACTAGGGAAGCGGGTAGACGTGTCTCTTGCGATTTCGCTGAACGCTTCGAATGACGAGCAACGCTCGCAAATCATGCCAGTGAACAAGAAGTGGAATATTGAAGCCTTGATGACGGCATGCCGGAATTACCCTCTGGGGAGTCATCGCCGAATCACGTTCGAATATGTGATGCTCAAGGATTTCAATGACACGCTTGAAGACGCGGCGCGAGTTGCGAAGCTCGTGCGGGGCATTCCATCGAAATTGAACCTGATCCCTTTCAACGAACATTCAGGCTCGGAGTTCAAGCGTCCGAACGACGAGAGCGTGAAAAAATTCCAGCAGTACCTTCTGGATCGAAATATCACCTGTACGGTTCGGATTTCGAGAGGCCGCGATATCTCCGCTGCCTGCGGGCAACTACGGAGCCTTTTTGGAAGCGCCCGCGGCACAGATAAACATCGGGATCGCTCCGAACAACAGCCGCAGGCCTAGGATGTTGCTTTTGATTTGGCCATGCGCCTGAAGCTTTAATTTCCAGTAAGGGTGAATCGCCCTTGGTTCTCGCACTCCATGAAGGCGCGAAGTTTCTCCAGCGCCACGTGATCCTCGAGCGCTTGCATGCCCAGAATGCTTTCGATCATCGAAAGGTGGCGCAAACCTTTGATCCACTGTGCGCGGGCTCTCCGGTTGGAGTCCCGATCTGTTTTGCTTTGTGCCAAGCTCTCTTCGATTTCGGAAAAGGGCTGGTCCGTCCATAGGTAAAACGCGACGCGGCTTTCGTTGGACCAGGTCGCTAGGAGGGCTTCAAGCTCGTCGGTCTGGGTCTTGAGAGTCTGACTCCAAAAGAAGTCCATGGGCCGGACACGAGCCATCGAGGCGTCCTCCAGGAACTCATGAGCGGAGAGCCACTGTTTCGCGAAAAAATCGGAAGTGCGGAGCGGCTCGGTTTGGGCGGTGAGATTCAATTCAGAGAGCGAGAGTTTACCGTCGTGGTCGGAGTCCAAGTTTCCATTCTTCAGTTGCACGTGGAGGTCGTTCTCATCGCCGTAATTCTGCTCGTATTCGTCGACTTCAAACCAGGCGCAGGAATTCGGAAGGTCGAAAAACTCACGCGCAAGCTTTCCAGAATAGCAGGCCCCGGTCACCAAGATCAGCGGCGTGCTTTCCGGGAGGGCTGTCCGCAGTCGCAGGAGCTCGTGGTGGAGTTGCTCGGGAGTGAGAGCGCCTTCTGCCAAAAGGAGCGAGCCATCTTTTCGCCCGTGGGTGCTCCAAGAAAGAAGAACAGGAGTTTGCAGGTCTTGCGGCGCAGAAGGGAGGATGCGAGGCAGAGCTTTTTTCAGGCTTGCTTGGAGAGACGGAAGGTAGCGTCCCGATTGAACCGCATGCTCGCAGTATTCAGCGTCCCTCCGTGCCCGTTCGACATCCAAGCCGGGAAAGGCGAAAAAGAAATCGAAAGACTGAGTGGTGGAGTTCCAGCGGCGTGTATTGGGCTTGGGTTCAATCCCCTGGGCCCATAGAGCGCAGGCGTCTTCGATGCCATCGGTATAGAGAAACGTGGAATGTTCTAAATCGCAGTAAGGCACGAGCGATTCTAAATTGAAGTGGAAGCCCAGAAATTGGGTACGAGTACCTCCAGCGAGAATACAGCGAAAATCCGAAGCTTGCACCGGGAGGATGGGAAGTCCGAACCCCAGCAGTAAGAAGGTGAGGAGGGCGCGAATTCTAAAAGCGGAGGGTACAGCCATACCCTTCCAGGCATAGATCCCTTGCAGGCTTTGCCGTGAGCGTTAAAGAGGGCAAAGTTCAGAAAGAAAGCAGGGGGCAATGCTGCCCCCCAGCAAAAGCTTACTTTCTCTTTCTCGGGGCAGCTCCCTTGGAAGGGAGTCTTTCTTCAAGCGCTTTTTGAGCGGCTTCGAGGGTCGATATCGCATCTTTTTGTGCAATGACCGTTTGGCCGATCTGCTCGAGAAGTGCTTTGCTATCAGCCATTTCCTTGTTCAAGGTCGCCACCTGAGTGGTGAGCGATTGAACCTTCTGGTCTGACTCAGTTGCACGTGCTTGAAGAGCATCCATTTGCTGCTGAATAGCTTGTTGTCCTGGGCAGCTCGGCATCGAGATTCCCATGGTCAGAAGTCCGACCACGGGAAGTAATGCGATACTCACTTTGCGAGCTGGGGAGCCTTGAGTTTCCATCCTGGATTCACGCATGGCGTTGAATTCTCCTTGTCCTCTCAGATTAAAGCCGTTTTCTTAATCAGAACATGAATTTTTTATTCGCAATGTTCGTCAAAATCGCGACACCGGCCGTCGCGGTAATCAACGCCGATCCCCCGTAGCTCATGAACGGTAAAGGAACGCCGACAATGGGAAGAAGGCCCATCACCATCCCCATATTCACGAAGACGTGCCAGAAGAAGATCGTCGTGATTCCCAGCGAAAGGAGTAAGCCGAACTTATCGTTCGACTGATAGGAGATCGAAAGCGCGTTGGAGAGGAAGACGAGGTACAGAATCAAGAGAATCACGCAGCCCACAAAGCCATGCTCCTCGCTGAACACCGAGAAAATGAAGTCCGTGTGGTGCTCCGGGAGAAAGTTGAGCTGGCTTTGAGTTCCTTGCTTGTATCCTTTCCCCACAATCTGGCCGCTCCCAACTGCGATCATCGACTGAATCGAGTTGTATCCGGAGCCTTTAGGGTCCGAGAGGGGATCGATAAAGGAAACGATCCGTTGGCGCTGGTAGGGTTTAAGGCCGTACTTGTACATGATCGGCATCGCTGTGGCGGCGATCAGTCCAAGAATCAGAAGGGTTTGGGGCCGAATCTTAATGAACATCATCATGCTCCCATAAGTGAGCAGAATGATCATCGCTGTCCCTAGGTCGGGCTGCATCATAATGAGAAGCGCTGGAACCGCTACAAGCATCGAAGGAAGGATCAGGTCCTTTAATCCATATCCGCCGACGGTTCGGTCCGTTTCGAAATACTTCGCCAAGCAAATCACCATGGAAATCTTCATGAATTCTGATGGCTGAATCCGGAAGCCGCCAAAGCCGATCCAGCGCCTCGCTCCAAGGCTCGACTTTCCGAGGACCAATACAGCGACCAAGAGTAATATATTCGCGAAGTAAACGAAGTACGCAACCCGCGAGAGAATGGAATAGTGAAGTAGGAGTGAGAGTGCTGTGATGGAAAGCCCAATCGTGAACCAGATGATTTGGGAACGATAGAGCCCGAGAGATTTGTCGTCGACGGTCGTGGCGCTATGTAGGTTCCAAATCCCAACGCCGAAGATCATGAGCTCCAGAATGATGAGGGTCCAATTAAAGCGTTTCAGCTCTTCCTCGTACATTCCAACGCGGGAATTGGATTCAAAGAGCGGGGTTTGAGATTCCATCGATGAATGCATGGCTCAGTGGTCCTCTTGTTTTCTAGTATCTGCCGGCTCGTTTGAGTTTTTTGGGGGAGCGGTCCCGTCGGTGACTTCAGCTGGACCGACGACGGGGAGTTCATCCCCGTAGGTATCAAGATTGATTTCTTCCGGAGACTCGGCCAATGACGTGGGCGCGCCATTCTGAGCCTTAAGGCGAGCAGCGATCGCTTTTTCACCATAGATATCGGGGAAGTACTTTTCGAGGTATTTCTTCACGACGGCTCGAGCAATTGGGGCAGCACCCCGGGATCCGGAGCAAGCATGTTCGGCGATCACGGCAATTGCGATCACTGGGTTTTTTGCAGGCGCGAAGCCCGCGAATACACCGTGGTGGCGGTCGCGAAACTTCATCCCGTCGCACTTCTGATAGATTTTATCTTCAGCAATGCGGATCACTTGGACGGTTCCTGTTTTACCGACGAAGTCCATTCCCGGAAGTCGCTGCGATGCTGCCGTACCCCCGGGAGCATTCACGACTCCCCACAATCCCTGCATAATTAGGTCGCGCGTTTTTGGGGAAAGGTCCGCCCGGTCGGCAACCTCTCCTGAAATCTCTTGCTCTACTTGCCCGTCAGTCGATTCGATCGAGCGCAGCATGTGGGGCTGATAGAGGGTACCGCCGTTTCCGATTGAAGCGTACAGATTGGCCAGCTGAAGCGCTGTGACCAGGACATAGCTTTGTCCGATCGCTACTGAGAGGGTTTCACCCGCATTCCAAGGCTGTTTGAAACGTTTGAGTTTCCATTCTTCGGTGGGGATCAACCCGGGCACTTCGCGGGCCAAGTTGACGCCTGTGCGACGGCCCAACCCCATATGGGTTGCCCACTTGGCAATATCATTCACGCTTTTGAGTCGCTGGGCGACTCGGTAAAAGAAGATATCGCAAGACTGAGTCAGTGCGCTGACCACGTTGACGTCCCCGTGCCCTTTTTTGTTATGGCAGTGGTAGGAGCGGTTACCCATGGCGATTTTTCCGGAACAGTGGACCCGGGTGTTCTCATCGATCACCCCTTCCTCGAGTCCTGCGATCGCAGTGACGACTTTAAAAGTCGAGCCGGGCGGGTAGTGATCCTGAATCGTTTTGTCGCCGAGTGGCTTGCTTTCGTTCGAGAGGAGTTTCCCCCAGAGTTCGGCTGGGATCCCGCGTGAGAACGCAGTGGGGTCAAAGGAGGGGCGCGAGACCATGGCTAAAATTTCACCATTCCGAGGATCGATGGCGACCAGAGACCCCACTTTTTCGCCGAACGCTTCGACCGCTGCTTGTTGCAGGTCTTGGTCGATGGACAGGACGATATTCTTTCCTGGCACCGGCGTTTTCTCGGGAAGGCCATCCAGCATCCGACCAGCCCGCTTATCGAGTTTGGTCCTTCCTAATGCATCGACTTCGACGAGTTTCTCTCCGTCGGCGCCGCGGAGTGTGTTTTCCATCCGCTGTTCAAGACCAAATTTGCCGACGCTATCGCCGAGTTTGTACTGGTTCTGCCCAGTCTTGTTGAGGAGCGGCAGCTCTACTGAATTGACTTCACCAATATACCCCAAGAGGTGAGCGCCAATATCACCGTAAATGTTCGTGCGCTTGATTTCTTCGGCGATTTGCACCCCGGGCATCGCGATTTTCCAGGATTCGATCACGGCCACTTCGTCGCGAGTTAAGTCCGTTTTGACTTTGACGGGAATGAAGCTGGGTTGGCCTCGCGCCTTTTCAAGGGTCCGTCGAAGATCGGACTCAGGCATTTTCAGAAGCTCTGAAATCATGCGGATCACGGAATCCGTTCGTTTAGATTCTCGCAGGTATTGGGGAATGACCTCGAGATCGAAAGCCGGATGATTATCGATCAAGAGCTTCCGGTTTCGGTCGAAAATCATGCCCCGAGGCGAAGCAATTTTAACGCGCTTGATCCGGTTTTCTTCTGAAAACTGTCGCATGCGATCGCCGCGAAGGACCTGGAGGTCCACTAATCGAACGAGCAGAATCCCCAAGCCAATAAAGAGGGCGGCATAGAGAAACTTGAACCGGTCTTGAAACTCTCTGAGCTGTTCTTCTTGTCCGAGAAAAGCCATGATTCAGCTCCAATCCTCATCGTCATCCGAAAGGAGTAAATCTCCTTCGATCGCTTGCCTAATGCGATCACTTTTCCATGTTTTCGTATCGAAGCGATCGAGCCATGGGAAGGCGAACCATGCAAGGGTGCAAGTCACCAGGGTGTTTGGGATCAAAAAAGTCAGCGTATGACGCCACTGGTGATCGCTGAGATCAAGCAAGTAGAGTGCAGATAAGAAGGCTGCTTTCCAGAGAACGGAACCGAGGCCGGTTAAGAGGATCCAAGAGCGTCTTCCTTTGAGAACAAAAAGGCGAAGACAGGCCAGGGTCAGCAAGAATGTGATGACATAGCAGAGCATCAGAATTCCCTGCGGGGCCGAGCTGTGCACCTCGGCTATTTCTCCGAAGATGAGGGTCAAGATGCTGCCTTCAATCAGATCGCGCTTTAAGCCACACCAAACCACCGCGACAATGACCAAGTCGGGTTGAAAGAGTGAGGCCGGCCAACTCTTAAATAACGAGGCCTGCAGTGCGACTGCCACCATCACGATGAGGACGAACAAGGGACCGTTGAGGGCTCTCAGTAAAAGTCGGTTCATCTGTTTTTCGGAGTGCTCGAAGAGGGCGATGCAGTTGGAGACGCGTTTGGAGACGGGATAGCAGAAGCGGAAGGAGCAGGGGATGATCCCTCCTCGGCTGTGGGTTCTTCCACTTCTTGATCGAAGTCAGCAGTGGGGCCCAAACCGGCCGATGTAATGACCATGACTTCTTCTAAGCGAGAGAAATCAACACTCGGCCGAACTTCGACCTCCTGAGAGATGCCATAAGCTTTTCGATTCGCCTTGGAGACGGTTCCAACGGGGATTCCTTTCGGAAAAATCCCGCCCAGACCACTGGTGATCAGGAGGTCGCCTGGCTCGATGTCATCCGTTCGAATGACGAACTTGAGCTGGCAAACTTCATCCGTCATGCCTTCGACAATCCCGCGGGCCCTTGAGCGCTCGACGATGGAGTCGACGGCAGACAGAAGATCGAGCATGGTGACGACATCTGCTGTTGTCTTGGTGGTCCGGAGAACTCGACCGACAATCCCTTCGTCGGTGATGACCGCCATGTTTCTGTGGATTCCGGAGCTTTCACCTCGGTTGATGCGGATTGCTCGAAACTCAGTGCTGACATCTTTTGCGATCACTCGCGCAATCACGCTCTGGAGTTGGTGGGTGCTCGTGAAGTCAAGGAGCTTGCGGAGCCTTACGTTCTCTTGCTGCATCTCCCGGAGGGATGCGATTTTCCCTAAAAGACGCCTGTTTTCTTCAATCATAGTCTGGTGCTCTTTTCGAGTGTTCCAGAGGTAGATGTAGTTCTCGATTCCAGAAGAAGCCTTATTCAATCCCCAACTGATCAGGGTCTGAATCGGAGTCGTGATGAACAGGATGGCGCGGTCGTGGAAGCGGTATTCGCGCGGCGCCCTCGTCGCAGTGTCAATGGCGACCACCGGAATCAACAGCAGGAAGAGGAGTGTAATGGAGAATCGATATTCACGGAGGTATCTGAACATTTTGTTTCCAGATCTTTTCTCAGGGCATTCCCGGATGCATTCTGCAGTTCACAGTGAGGTTCCAGTGAACCCTCAGTGTGAGCCATATTTCAAGCGGCTTCCTGCCGCTCGTTCCTGTTCCATCAGTTCAATCGTCCCCAGAATCCATGGGGCACAGCCGCTTTCGGAGGAGACCATGATCCTCACTTTCCCTCAGGCGCTCAAAAATCAGCGAAAAATCCGAGAAAAAACTAAAATAAATTTGACGATCTTGGAGTCCCGACCGATCGTACTGGGGTCACGAAAGGAAATCAAATGTTCAGCTTGATTCGCAAAACCTTCGGCCCCGCCTTTGTCGGACTCATTATTGGCTTCATCGCATTTGTCTTCATCTTCTATGGGATTTTCAATCCGAAGGCGACGCGCGGTCTCCATGAAGGAGCCGTAGCTGGGCTTGTGAATGGAGAAAAGATCTCCCTTTCGGAATTCAATCGAGCCTACGAACAACGGCTTGAAATGTTTAAGTCGTTCGGTGGCGGTAAGTTGACCGAGCAGCAGCTCAAAATGTTCCGCGTTCGTGAATCGACTTTCGACTCTCTGGTTGAGAGAAAATTACTCGTTCAGCAAAGTCGCGCGCTCGGACTCGAGGTCGGGGACGAACAGGTTCGCTCGTCGATTCGCGAAATGGCGGTTTTTCGAAATGCGGGGGGGTTCGATCCCCTGCGGTATGAACAGATTCTTCGTGCGAACCGTTACACACCGTCCACCTTTGAGCAGATGATGCGGGACGATCTTTCGGTTCAAGCGCTTCAAGCGAGTTTCCGTGAAAAAGTTCGTGTTTCCGAAGGCGAGTTGAAGGACGAGTTCCTCCGGACGGCCGAGAAACGCGAGATCAAATATGTTCTCCTGACGACGGACATGGGGCGAAAGCTCATGAAGATTTCTTCAGAGGAGATCGAGAAGTTCTTGGCGGATGAAAAGAACGTGAATCTCTTGAAGAGCCAATTCGATCGCCGAAAAGAGAGTGACCTCAAGGGCAAAGAGTTCGAGGCTGTGAAGAAAACATTGGCTGAGGAGCAGATCTCTCGTTCGAAGGTTTCTGAAATTCGGGCCCAGAACGAGAAGCTCGGAGATGAACTTTTAGGCTTACTGGGTCGGGACAAAGGTTCTGACGACCGGTTAAACGCCAAGTTAAAAGAGATGGGTGGGACCGTGAAAACAACAGGGCTTCTCCCTCGCTCTCAAGGTTTTATCCAAGGGATCGGCGAGTCGAAAGAGCTGCTGGCGGATGCTTTCAGTGCGGCGGGAACCCTTGACCTCACCCAGGCGGGTAAAGCGAAGCGCTACTCCACTCCTGCAGGAGTATTGGTTGCGGCAGTCGTGGCCGCAGAATCTGCAGACGAGTCGAAACTTCCGAGTGAGCGGGCGCGCTTGATGAGCGAATTGTTCCAGCAAAAACAGCGGAACTTGTTCTCGACTTGGATGAAGTCGATTAAGGACAAAGCGTCGATCGAATCGAATGCCTCGGTTGTGAATCCTGGCGAAGAGGCGGAAGCAAAAGCTTCTGGTTAAAGTTCGATTTGAAAAAAAAGAACACCGGAGGGCTCGCTGCAAAGCGGGCCCTTTTTTTATTCTGAGCGTGAGGTGAGACCGATGAATGACCGCACGCGTTCGACGAAGGCGATTCTTTTCTCGAACGGCAGGCCGTGGCCGGTCCCTAAGAAGGTTTCGAAGTGGATGCCTGCAAAAGCGGAAAAGCGGGCTCTCTCTTTTTCGTACTCTTCGGCGCTCCACACTTCGCTGGTTTCTCCGCGAAGCGCGAGAATAGGAACCCCATGCTTCAGGATCTCGGGGATCCAGTCGCGGATGGAGGAATTTTGAGCCTCTTGCAAGGTTTTCAGGAGTGCAGAGCGATCGAAGGGAAAAGTGATCGCGCTTGAGGGGGGCGTGGTTCCAGCGAGAGGTGCAGCTGGCACCGAGACCGCCATCAGGTACTGGGCAATCGCCGGATCTGGGCAATTTTGGGCGAAATACTCCCGGGCTAATGCGCGTGACGCGAATTCCATCGGCATGTTCTTTAGAAAGTCAGCAAGGGGTTGCCCGAGGCCCCCGCCGGCTGGCCCTGCGAGGCCTAGGTCCACGAGGATGAGTCCCCGAACCCTTTCAGGAGCGAGATGGGCGACTGCGCACGCCGTTCTGACCCCCATGGAGTGCCCGACGATCCACGTTGGTGCGAAATGGAGCTTTTCGATGAGGGCGATCACGTCCCGGGCATAGTCCTCCGGGCCGAAGCCTGGCTCGACTTGGGGGACGGAGCGACTCCCGCCATGCCCGCGTTGGTCCGGGGCAAGAACCTGGATCTCGTCTTCGAATTGGGCTGCAATGGGGCGCCAAAGTGCACCAGTGCCTCCCATTCCGTGGAGAAGGAGCAGTCGGATCTCGGTTTTCGAGTTGTTCTCGTGATTTTCTCGAAAATTCTGAGGTCCCCAGAGGCGATAAGCGAGTTCCATATTGACTCCCATGATTCTCCCATTAGTGTCGGGCACCTTCTTGGGAACTTCCCGGGGGTTGTGTGCAAAGTCAATCGAACGAAAATCTTTCTAAGCAGAAGTCTGGGGCAACCATCGCCCCCGCTGTGCGGAAAGCAAAGAAGAGTGCCTCAGTTACGCTGGATGTGAATCCGGTCGCGGCTCAGTTGCGCCCTCAAGTTCAGGATTTGCGCCCTTTGGTTTTGGACTCATTGCGCTTGGCGCTGCTCCTTTCTGAGAAGTGTGAGCTTCTCGAAGCTCGAAAAAGTTACGAAAAGGCTCTGGATGGCGCACGTACCCTTGGCGATGTCCGCTTAGCGATGGAGTCCCTGGCGGGGCTCCTTCGTTTGGCGGGAGAAGCCCTCGATTCGGACCGAATCGAGGCCATCGAGCAGGAGCTCGATGCGTGGATGGACCGAGTTCCTGGGGACGTGCCCGCTTCGGCGTGGATGTGCAAGGGAGCGGTGGCTCGCCATCAGGAGCGTGTGACGACGGCTCAGCATTGTTTCTTAATGGCGCTTCGTCGTGCTCGCGAGGAGCCTGAAGTCATTCCGGGAGTCGAGCCGGGTGATCGGCTTTGGATGTCTCGCGAGGAGAAAATGGCTCGCGCCTGGCTCGTTCTCGCAGCCGTCCAGAATCGCCGGGGAAATCCGGACCGTGCGCGGCGGCTTGCGGGGGCAGTTTTTCGTCGATTTGGAAACCGAGGTTTTCGCTCGTTGAATGGGATTCTCTTCCTTCTTTTGGGACGGATGGATGAGTCCGCCGGTCATCTCGAGGAAGCGATGGCCTTTTACCGTAAGGCACACGCTTCCTTTCTTGGTGAGCACAATTGGTATTACTCACTCTCCGTTCTTTTTGCCTACGCGCGGATCGCTCGGCTTCAGCGCAATTACGGGCAAGCTCTTTGGCATTTGGACTTAGTCGAGCAGGCTTGTCGTGGACCTGAGTACGGGATGCTCAGGCGTGAAATCGGATACGAGCGCGATCGTTTAGAGGCCGACCAGGTTGACCTCTTGATCGACTCGAGAAAAGCCTTCATCCAGACTCGCGACGCGGAAAAAGTGTCTCTTCGGAAGCAGTATGTGCTTCTGCATATTCTGGAAGCGTTGGCTGAGGCGCATGCCCGCCCTGGCGCCGATGCTGAGCGGGGGCTTTCGAAAGCCGAGCTGATCGAAAAAGTGTGGGGCGAGCGATATCGCCCGCAAGCTCACGACAATAAGCTTTATTATAATATCAATCGCCTGAGGAAGATCCTGGAGAAGGATATGCGGGAGCCCAAGTACGTGCAGAATTGGCGCGAGGGGTACCGTCTCTCGCCTGAACTGCGCGTTCGGCGAGTGGTGGCGTCAGCGGCGGACTGGTCGGGACAGAAGTAAATGGGGGATGTGTGATGAACTTCGGAATCTTGTTTCAGAGAAGTCGATTGCTCGGCATGCAGGTGATTTTCTGTTTGTTACTCGGGGGTAGCGTTTCGGTAGCCCATGCAGAAGTCGGACCTCGGGGGGGGCCCGGTGATGTACCCACTCCTTTTATTTCGAATGAGAAAGTGGAACTCGCCGACGGCGAAAATTACACGCTGATTGGAAAATTTATTGTTCGCGATGGGAATCTTTGGTTCCAGGTGGACTTGGATGCGCACCCTTGGTTGGCGAATCAGAAGCGCAAGGAGTTCCCCTTCTACCGTGTGATTGGAACTCGGGTTGATTTGGAGCCCGTCGTAGTTCGAGCAGATCGCGTGCAGGCTGTTGTGAAAGCCGAAGGTTCAATCATTGAGCGCGATCTTCGACCGAGCTTCCGAATTGGCTTAGAAGTTTTGGAGAGCCCAACCGTTCCGACGATGCCCGCGATGACCCCCGGAGGGTCTGCGGGATGTCCGGCACCGAGTGTTGGATCCCAAAATCCGATTTCAGATTCCCCGGGCGCTCCGGTTCGGTCCCATTGAGTTAAAATCCGGGGGCTAGGCTTGGGGTTGCCAATTTAAATGGCGCCTCAGCATCGTCCCCGTGAGTGATTCCTCATTTCTCATGAGTTGTTCGGGGGAGCCTTCGGCGACCAGGTGGCCCCCATTTTTCCCGCCTCCTGGACCGATGTCCAAAATCCAGTCAGCTTGAGCGATGACATCCAAGTGGTGCTCGATCATGACGACACTCTGTCGTGAATCCACCAAGTCGTGAATCACCTCGAGAAGTTTTCGAACGTCTTCCATGTGAAGTCCGGTTGTGGGCTCGTCAAAGATATAGAGTAAGTTTTCTGCGGTGCGATCATCCAGCGTGGCTGCAATTTTCAGTCGCTGGGATTCGCCGCCTGAAAGGGTAGTGGCCGACTGGCCCAAGAGTAAATACCCCAGGCCGACGTCGCGGAGGAGGTTCAGTTTACGCACGAGCGTCGAGTTTTCGCGGAACAGCTCGTAGGCGTCGTTAATCGTGAGGTGCAGGATTTCATGCACGTTTTTGCCGCGGTAGGTGACATCGAGGACGGGTTTTCGAAAACGCTTTCCGTCGCATTCTTCACAAGGCAGCTTCACTTCGGCCATGAAGTGCATATCTATTGCAATCTCTCCCTCTCCTTTGCACGACGGACATCGGCCGCCATCGACGTTGAACGAGAAATGCTGCGGAGTGTATCCGCGTCGAAGCGAGAGGACTTGGTTAGCTAGAATGCGGCGGATCTCGTCCCAGGCTTTTAAGTAGGTGGCAGGATTAGAGCGGGAACTGCGGCCGATCGGGGTTTGATCGAGGAGGACGACTCCGCCAATCTGCTCCGCTCCGTAGAGTTTATCGAACTTTCCGGCTGGCTCTGTGGCGTTTTCGAAAATACGAGCAAGGGCTTGATGAAGGGTTTTGTGAACGAGTGTGCTCTTTCCACTTCCTGAAACACCGGTGACGACAACGAAGCGATCGAGCGGGATCTCAGCCGTTAGATTCTGTAAATTATGCTCTGAGCAGCCGCTCAGAGTAATGGCGCGACGAACCGGTCCGCGTGCAGGGCGACTTCGCCGCAGGACGGTTTCACCTGAGAGGTATTTCCCGGTGATTGACTTCCGATCCGCGATCAGGTGCTCTGCCGGCCCTTGGATCACGAGCTCTCCGCCGCGCCGGCCTGCGCCTGGGCCCATCTCGAGCAGCCAATCTGCTTTTTTCATGACCTCGAGATCGTGTTCGACGACGACGACCGTGTTGCCTTGGTCGCGCAGTCTTTCCAGTACACGAATGAGGCGATCGGTATCGGCAGCGTGGAGTCCGATCGACGGTTCGTCCAAAACGTAAAGCGTGCCACAGAGTCCGTTGCCAAGTTGCGTCGCCAGATTGATCCGCTGGAACTCTCCGCCGGAGAGGGTGCGTGTTTGCCGGGAAAGTGTGAGGTATCCGACTCCTACTTCATTGAGGAATTCGAGGCGGCGTTCGACCTGCTGGAGAATTTCGGACGCGATTTTCTTCTCGTTTGCAGTGAGTTTCAGATTTCGAAACCAATGCAGAGATTCTGAAACTGGCATTTCCAGGACAGAGGGGAGGTGTTTTCCGTCGATCCGGACCGCGAGAGACTCTTTTTGGAGACGTGCGCCTGAGCAGTCTTTACACAGGGTCTGGGACTGATATCTGCGAATGAAAACCCGAATGTGCAGCTTGTATTTCCAGCGTTTCAGTTCTTCGAAACAGGCCAGAATTCCTGGGAAAGTCTTATCCCCGGGGCTTCCTTCCCAGATGAGTTTTTTCTGGGCGGGTGTGAGTTCACGGTAGCGTTTTCCGACCGAGATCCCCTGGCGCTCTGCGAACCGGAAAAGATCGTCCTGCCAGTCCGAAAGCGAGGGTTTGGCGAAGGGGTCCACTGCTCCGTTCTTCAGGGTTTTCGAAGGGTCTGGAACGACGAGTGATTCATCGATATCGAGTGTGAATCCAAAACCGCTACAGCGAGAACACGCCCCGATCGGGCTATTGAATGAAAAGAGATTCGGTTCGGGGATTCGGTGGGCTTTACCGCAGTCGACGCAAGCGAAGCGTTGGTCAAAAATCTTGGACTGGTTTGAGGTAATATCAAAAAATTCGATCCGCCCCTGCCCTGCGGCCAGACACTGTTCGATGGAGTCCCGGAGGCGGGATTGGAGTTCAGGGTCGGACGCAGCGTCACTACTGCTGAGGCGCATGCGGTCCACCACGATGGCGAGATCTCCATCGGTACGTGCCGAATCGGGTATTTTCGGAAAGGAGGCGGAGTTCAGTTCTTCAAGATCAAGGATCTCATTCTTTGATCGCCAAAGGACTCGTCGATAGCCCTGCTCCTTCAGAACTTGCAGGAGACTTTGGGTGCTTGAATGAGTAGGTTGTTTTTTTTGTGCGGCAGCTTTTTTTGGGGCTGCTTTCCCTTTTTTCTTTGGCGCTTGAGACGGGCTACTTTCACTCGACGGGAGAGGGGCGCAGAGAAGGGCTTTTTTTCCGGGGAGCCAATTGAGAGTCCAGTCCACGAGTGATATCGTATCCTGTTTCCGGACTTCGCCCCCACAGTCCACGCACTGAGTGTGGCCCACGCGTGCGAAGAGGACACGGAGGTAGTCGACGATCTCGGTTTGGGTCCCGACCGTGCTTCGTGAGTTGACGACGTGGTTCCGTTGCTCGAGGGCAATAGCAGGCGGGATGTTTTGAACGGCCTCGACTTCGGGCTTCGGCATTTTTTCAAGGAACTGTCGGGTGTAGGTCGAGAGACTCTCGACATATCGCCGCTGTCCTTCGGCGTAGAGTGTATCAAAAACGAGCGAACTCTTTCCGCTCCCGGAGAGTCCGGTGACTACCGTGAGTTTCCGAGTGGGGAACTCGGCGGTGACATTCTTCAAGTTATTCTGTTTCACCCCAATGAGGCGAATCGGGGGTTTGGACGGGGGACGGCGAGATTCCATGGGACTGATTTAACCCTGTTTAAGGGGGGTCCGGCGAGGGGTATTTCACACTAGATTCAATAGGTTATGCATCGCGTTAAAAAAGGGTGACAACATCGAAATAGGGTGTAGAGTTAATATTTGTAAACAATAAGTTTTTTTGTTTACAAAGAGGTTTTATGAAAAAGCGCACTCTCGACTCACAAATCCAAGGTATTTCGGCTTCGAAACTTCAGTTGGGAGTAGGGTTGGCCCTTGCCCTCTCGGGCGGGCTGACGGGTTGCCAGATGACGGACTCCAAGGTGGGGGCAATTGAGGGCGTCCTCAGTGCCTTTGAAGGAGGAGCCTCGAAGGAAAATTTGGGCAGCGGCCAGGAGTCCCCCCAGGGCGCAGGACAAGACCATGAAGGTTGCGTGCCCGGGAATTCGCAACCTCGTGAAGTGAAAGCTTGCCGGACAGAAGTTTTTCATCAGCCTGAAGCCGAATTGAATCGGAGGCTTGATCTTCTCTTTGTAGCTGACACCTCTGCCTCCTTGGTCGATGAGCGTCGCGAAATTGCTCGCGGGATCGACGGCTTTGTTGGGGCGCTCCCTGCTTCGACCGATCTCCGGGTGAGCGTGATGCTTGCTCATTCGAGTCGGTCGGCTTGGAGTGGAGCTCTTTACCGAGTGGGGGGAGTCGGCCCTGTTTTGGATTCGAATCAACTGGGCATGGATCGCCTTCGCTCCGGAGTGGAAACCCTTCTCACTCGCGCAGTGGGCGATTACGCTGGGGATGGCGGCGAAGAAATGCTCTTCTCGCTGAATCGTGGGCTTTCGCAAGCTGCCCTAAGCGTAGCCCGCGCCCAAGGTTTTTTCAGAGTGGACGCTGCACTTGCCGTGATTTTTATCACAGATGAAAATGATATCTGTGCAACTTTTCCAGCAGGAGTGCGCCGGGTGAGGGATTTCGATGGACTCGAGGTACCCGCATTTCGTCGTGATTGTGCCGGCATTAGCCCAGTGTCCGTGCTCGATCGCTTGAAAGCGTTACAAGAGGGACGCCCCTTGTTTGTGGGCGGGGTCGGGTACGTTCACCCAGAGAGCGTTCCGGCCTTCGGCGAAAATGAACTCGCTTATGGAATTCTTGAAACAGTCGAAGCTGCTCAAGGTGAAATGATCGATTTGGGAGCGGATGAAGAAGATCGTTTTCAGTCGGGTCTTGAGCGCATCGGCTCATTGGTTTCGAGGCAAGTGGCCCTCCAGACTGAGTTCCAGTTAACGGGTTTGAATGGCGATTCGGAACGTCATGGATTGGGTCGTAACCGTCTGCGCCGCGGTCACGAGGACGGTTCGCGCGGACGTGGCGGTCGTGACGATCGTGACGAGGACCAATCCTGTGTGGGGCATTCGGATGATCACGACGACGAAGAGGGTGAAGATTCAAGTCATGAATCCGCCGAGCACGATGATCAGGACCATCAGGATCAGGATGACGGGATTTTGAGCGGCGATGATCGTGGACATGGAAATGGACAAGAAAATGGAAACTTAGGCGATCATGACAGCGAGTTCAAACTCGAAGGAATGCCAATTGATCGCGAAAGTATTCGGGTGTTTGTCGATGGTCGCGAAGTGGCCTTCGAGATCGATATCGAAAAAGGAATCGTTCGGATTGCCCTGGAAGACGCAGGGGATGCAGAGTCTGAAGTGAAGATTGAATATTGCTCCGAACCGCACTTGGTGCGTGAGATCCCTTGCGGTGAGCCAAGCGTGAGCCCAAGCACTGAGCCAAGCGTGAGCCCAAGCACTGAGCCAAGCGTAAGCCCAAGCACTGAGCCAAGCGTAAGCCCAAGCACTGAGCCAAGCGTAAGCCCAAGCACTGAGCCAAGCGTAAGCCCAAGCCCCAGTGCAACTCCAAGTGCTCAGCCTTCCACATGCAGTGGATTGGGATGCATGGGTGGCGTCATCGTGATCTAAGGCGTGGACCGACCTCTACTCTCAGAGTGAGGTCGGTTGATTCGCACAGCTCTCGAGGATGAAGTGAGTGTCGAGGAACGGAAGAGCAGTGAAAGAGTGACTCACTTCAGAGTAGGTTCCTGCGATTCCTCCCAGATAACCCGACCGCGCAGAATTTAGATCTTCATGGCGGCCGTAAAGAAGGCTTCCTGATTTCAAACCTTCGGTCTGAAGAGCCCAAACCAGACGTGATCCGGAGGCGACCTGGACCGGTTTTTCGAAAGTGAATCGAAGCCATTGGAATGGGATCGCCGTAGAACTTTCTTCGTCGGTAGAGGGAAGCATGGAAACCTGGCTTCTTCCCCGACCCGGGTAGAGGTTTTCGCCCGCGAGGGATGTTTCGGCTATTGCGGGAAAAAGTGGAAGGCCTGGTACTTCAGGATCTTCAAGGTGGAGAGAAATTCGAAGATGTTCGACACGAGTTTTGAGGCTTGAAAGCCGGAGGGGGATTTGAAGCGTGGCAATTTCACTCGGTTCCGCCGACCCGCTTCCTGGGCTAAGTTCTAAGGACTGGGTGATTTGAAGAGAATCGGATTCGATTCGTCCGTAGTGTCTGATTTCGGGCGTCTCGAAGTGTGCTATCGCCTGTCGCTCGGCGCAATCTTCTCCCGTTGCCTCGAGGGGAAACTCGAGAAGCCTCTGCTCGCGTCCATTTTGATATTCAATTCTGAGACTTGCAGTCCAAGTTTGGCTCGTGAATGGACTTCCATTCGGTGCAAAGCGAAGAGGGATTGCGCATTCCATCCCCGGTTCTAGGGTAGTACTGCATCGACGGTGCAAAAGCTGAGGAAGATCTTCAGCATTCTCCTCGACTAGGGTGAGGGTCTGATCGTTCGCGCCTTCGTTATTCAATTGCGTCCGCAAGTCAGTTGCTAGGGTTTGCCCCAGATTCTTGATGACGACTTCTATGATTAGCGTCTCGCCGAATCGTGTTCGCCCAATCGAGGTTGCTTCCTCGCGGAGAAGTGCTTGGCCGGCCGGGGTTCCGACTGAAAGATTAATATCAGCCTCTGAATTCCCGCATTCAATGTCGTCTTCTCCAAATCGCGTTCCTGCTTCGCAGCCTGGATTCAAGGTCTGTTGTG
>CANMSW010000007.1 GCA_947500275.1 Bacteriovoracaceae bacterium
AGACTCGGATATGTTCAAAAAGGCACGTAACTCGAGCGCGCTCTTTCGTGCTCCACCCGATGCGCGCGGACTACATCCTCCAGCGATCCCGAGGACACGTGCCCGCGCTTCGGGGCGATATGCTCCGTCCCCGAGCTTCATGAATCAGCTCTGTCTCATCGGGCACGGCGAGCCCCACCCTGAAGTGGGGGTGCGGGGCCTCGGCGGTCGTTGGAGTGAGGGAGCGCAAACGCGATTCAGTTCAAAAAGGCACGTACCTCGAGCGCGCTCTTTCGTGCTCCAACCGATGCGCGCGGACGACATCCTCCAGCGATCCCGAGGACACGTGCCCGCGCTTCGGCTAGATTCTGGGATGAGGCAAGACAGACCCTTAAATATGCGATTTAAGACCGAACGAGCCGGTAGATTTTCTGCCCACCCGGCCCCCCTCGACGGATCGATAGAAGGAGATCACCCGTCATGTCCGAGGGGATCTTTCCGAAGTGATTAGGTCCTTCTAACGGAACACCGTTCACTTCGAGCAGCCAATCGCCGGGCAGCACGCCCGCCTCCAAGGCAGGACTACTCGTCGCTAGATCAACAATCCAAGCGCCCGGAGTCTTGATGCTTTCACGCCGCTCCCTTCTCCCCATCAGCAACCACGACTGAGGGACTTCCGCCAGAGTCATCCCCAGAAGCTGTGGCTGATATCGCGCAACTTGCCCCGCCCTCGCCTGGCCGGCTCTCTGTCGCGCACGGGTAGTAACAACCAAGTTCTCGTCGACAGGAAGGATGGGTCGAATCGAAAGATGCATTTCCTTCTGATTGCGAATGAACTTGAGAGGAAGATCCATTCCAGGAATGCCAGCCTGCACGCGTTGCCGAAAGCTGAGCAACCCTCGAACCGGAGAATCATCCACTTCAAAGACAAGATCGCCCGCGCGTAAAACTCCATCCGCAGGGGAGCCTGGTATCACCTCAGTGACAAGCACACCCGACCCATACCCCCCGAGATAAACACTGAGATCTAAATCCACGTCTTGAGCCGATAAACCGACCCAAGCCCGGCGCACAGAACCCGATGACCAGAGCTGCTCGGCCAAATAACGTAGACGGGAAACCGGGATTGCGAATGAGATCCCCGAGGGTTCACCTGTTCTAGAAAAGAAAAGAGTCGTCAAACCGATCATCTCTCCCTTCCGATTCAGAAGAGGTCCCCCGGAACTCCCCGGGTGTATCGAAGCATCGGTTTGCAAAAGCGTGTCGGCTTCTCCGACCCCGAAAAGAGGATCAACCAATCCGATCGGTGCAACCCGCTCAAGTGCACTGACCACACCGGCACTCGCCGTCTGCGAAAATCCATAGGGATTCCCAATTGCCAGTACGGACTCACCCACTTCCAAGCTTTCGGAATTTCCCCATTTTATTTCGGGCAAATTAAGCTTCGATCCTTTCGGCTGCCCTGAAGGAATCAAGCGTAAAAGGGCCACATCAGCTCGGTCGTCTCCACCGATTTGTTCAGCTAAAAAAGATCCACCCTGGTTTGAAAGTTCGACCCGAATCCTTGATGCGTGACGAACGATATGCTGGTTCGTCAGAATTAAACCTTCTTTTTTGAAAACTACGCCACTCCCAACGCTCGCCTGAAGACCGCGAGCCGGAAACGGTGCTCCGCGGAAAACCTCGGCATGCTCGGATGGGCCGGAACGCCAGGCCGTGATACTGACTACCGATGGGCCACTGAGGTGAACGACGGGGTCCCAAGAAAAACTGAGGACTCTAGGCGGGGTGCAGGATTGGACCGTAAGAATCCCCCCCAATGCGGCACAAAACACCGCTGTCCGTAGAGATGGGAAGTGAGATCCAAAAATGGAAATCATGATCAACCTCTCTTCACACCCACCGCCCCTCTGCGAACGTGGACATGAAATCACAACGAATAAAAGGCCGGCTTCTTCGCGATAATCCCCTCCGCGAAAGAAGCCGGACGATCCGAACAGAAACAAACGTTCAGCGATGATGAGAGAGCTCAACCCAGCGGAATTGAAAGTGCGAGAGTACCCGTAAAGATCTCATCTTCAGGGGTAAGCGTAAAATCAGGGCGCACGAGCAAGGCGACCTGATTTCCAAATTCGAAATCCATGCCGACATTTGGATAAGGGGTCCAATCACTGGACGTCGTTTTTCCCTGATCACCCAAATTAAACTGGTTACCCACCGAACGGTAAATCCAGTTTGCACCGCCCCGCATTGAAACCCTGAAAGCTTCGTTCACATTATAACCTAGCTTCAGATTCATCGGTATCACGAGGAGATTTCCACCCCCTCCCGCATCGCCCAGACCAACAAAATTGGCTCCGGACGCCCCAACGTGAGAAGCCAAAACCCCAGTCGATAGACCGCCGTAAAACCTACGCCAGTCTTCCTCCACTAATCGAAAAATATTTAAGTCGACCGTCACCCCAACCATCCCACGTGAGTCAACGTCACCCTTAAATCGAGAGGGACCGGGCTTAAAGAGCATGACGCCCACTTGAGGCTTCACTCCAAATATCTCATCCTTCATCGCCCCTTTGGTCTCGATATCAGAGCGAGCTTTCTCAGTCCTCATTGCAGGATCCGCGTCTTGAGCTTGGGCTGAGTGCTGGCAGTAAAACAGAAAGGGCGCCGCGGCAGAAGCCACGAGCGCCAGAGAAGCACCCCACGTCCGGAATTCGACCCGTGAATGTTGGGGCACAGTTTTTTTAGTATCCGTGATGATTCGGGACATGGACTGTCCTCCTTTTCAATCGGAGGAACTGCAATGGGTGTTCCTGAATCATCTCAGGCCGCCTGGCAGGCACTTAGAACGCTCTGCTAGGCGGCCTTTGATTGATTAATGTCCGCCGCCCACTTTGGGACGAGCGTTCCACAGGGTGAGCATCAACAATCCTCCGACGAATGAGAAGCCGATCATGCTCGGTCCCCATGCGCCCCACCCATAATTCTGGAGCAACCAGCCCATTCCGAGGCCGACAAACGAACCCCCGACGTACTGCATTCCGTCGAACATTCCGGCAGCCGTAGCGGCAGCCTTCTTACCGCCGAAGTCCATCGAAGCCGTTCCTGAAAGCATCGAATGAACGACACTAATCGAGAATGAATTCACGACGAAAGCGACGATGACCGCATTGATCGATGGCGCCTTCCAAATTACTGCCAGGCAGATAACCTGAAGGAGGTATCCTAAGAAAGCGACCGGAGTTCGGCGGCTTTTGAAAAACCAATCCGAAATCGTGCCCGCGAAGAAGGCTCCAGCGATACCCGCCAAAACGACGGCCGCTGCGCCTTTTTGAAAGACGGGTGATTCGAGCGGAAGCTGTTGAGCTTCCTGCATATAACGAGGGAACCATTGTTCAAAACCGTGCCGCACAAACCCGGTGCAAAATTCGGCAACAGCAATCGTCAATGTCACAGGGTTAGTGAAAACTTTTTTGAAAACGTAGGAGAAGTTCACTGGGCCCACATCTCCACTCGAAGCATCCTGCGTATCGAGAGGTTTGAAACCAACGTCCTCGGGACCATTTTGGACAAACTTCCAAGTCATGAAGGCCATGACTGCAACAATGACGGATGGAACAAAGAAGACCCACTGCCATGGAAGCGCAGCGACTAGAATCGCACCCAAGAAAAAGATCAGAGCGCGACCGCTTTGAATCATGCTGCCGAAAATCGCAGAGAATACACCCCGCTCGCGAACGTGGAACCAACCGGAATTCACTTTAATCAAAGCCAGAGCGCTATACGACTGAAAGTAAGAGTTCATCGACCAGATGGTCGCAAAGTAAATCAAAAGCAGCTCTCCGGTTCCCAAGAATCCCAGGTAGGCACCCAGACCGAAAAGAAAGTTGAAGACCACGGTTCCCGTCGCACCAATCAACATCGCTTTACGACCACCGATCCGATCGGCAATCGGACCATTGAAGATTGCCGAGAATCCATAAATCGAAAGTGCCGCAGTGATGATCGCGCCAATTTGGGTCTTGTCCCAACCATAGTTGTCGGACAGGGATTTGTTGGCGAAAGAAAGGTTATATCTTCCCATGTACATCGCAGCGTAAGTCAAACCGAGAGTCAGCCAGTTAATTGCCCGACGTTTACGAAACTCAACAGGGTAAGGCATGGTCAGTGTATCGCCATTGCCGCTCATCGTTGCCGCGGTTGAAGTCGAAGCCATGAAAAAACTCCTCTCGTCCTCAATTGGAGGACTCCGGAAGAATGGTTTGAATGTATGCGCGGAATTTGCCGTCTCGCCCTCGACTTTTCAATAGCCGAAAGAGAAACTCCGAAATTTCGCAAGATTGGCTTCATTCAAAATGAATCGACCCGATATTCAACCTGGCGCTCAACTGGAGATGGATACGACTTGAACTCGGCGCCCTGAAACAGAAAGGGCTCTTTTGCCTGCAAGAAATGCGTGAATTTCGTCTCCGACCAGTCGGGCGGCCCCTTCTGAGATCAATCCAGCCGATACCCAGCCTGTAACCCCCAACTCTCTCGCACGAAGAAGCGGGAGAAGTTGCGATGACGTCGCGACATGCTTCACGGCGATCTGGTGCTGGTCTGACAAAATCCCTACGTAACACTGAAGCAAGTCGATCACACGCTTCTCATCATCCGACGGGATTTCAGCTCTGGAGCGCTCTGGCATCTCAACGTCGCCGGCAGACGCAAGTCCCTTTTGGACCGCCGAGAGAATCGCATCGCTACTGTGCTTGAGCTCTCCTTTTCCGAGACCTCGAAACGCTGACAAATGAGCTGCATCCTTAGGTCGAACCTGGGCCAAGTCCATGAGAACCTGGTCGTCAGCGACCCAACGTCGGGGCAAGTTCAGCTGACGAACGCGCGCTTCGCGCCAAACCATGAGCTCTTTGAGGACAGAAAAACCGCGTGCATCCAGTTTACCCCCCCGAGCCAGACGCTGAGAAAGCGTGTCTGGATCGGTCTCGTAGAGACTCGGATCTTCGAAGCGGGCCGAGAGCTCAAATCCCCAGTCACGACGCCCTAAACGATCCAGTTCAGCGAGGAGCTTACTTCCTGCTTCGACCAGATGAATCACATCGAGATGCGCGTACTCGAGAAGCTGCTCAGGAAGGGGACGGACTCCCCAATTCGTTCGTGCGTGCCCTTTTTTCAAGTTCACGCCGAGCAAGCTTTTCAGCAGATTTCCAAGACCAATCCCGTCGCCATAACCGCAGAGCGATGCAGCGACCGCTGTATCGAGGGAGGGTGAAGCAATCGCACCAAACGCCGTAAAAAGGCATTCTTGATCGCCCTGAGCCGCGTGCACGATTTTCAAAATCGCCTTATCGCGAAAAACGGCTAAGAGGGGCTCGAGACCCTTTTTTTTCTCAGAAGAGCCTCGAAAAGCCTGTGCGTCGACAAGCCAACTTTGATTCTTTGTCGCAACCTGAATTAACTCGACCACCGGATAGAAAGTCGACTCGCGAATAAATTCCGTATCAAACGCAATCACCGACTCCCCGGAGAGCAAGGTCGCAAGTTCTGCGATTTGCTCTGGCCGGGAGATAGGCTGTTCAAGAGGAGACTGAGAGATAGACTGCGACATCCGAGATCTAGGCCGATTACTGAGCGCCTAAACGAAGAGCATGAGACACGAAAGAGTCCCAGGCATTCGTTTCGAACGAACTCCGTTTGCCACGCCGACGATCATCACGTCGTCCCGCTTTTTCGATGTCGTCACCAAAAAGCTCACCATCAATCACGAGGAAACCGTGCGGGTGGCCGCCTTCACGAGGGTTGAAGTGAACCCAGTGAATGATGGCTCCGGATGGAGACGGTGGATAAGGACCCGACTGAGCAATGGAGGTAATATAATCACCGCAGGCTTCAACGCTCATGCCCTCGCGGGTATCGCGGAGATCACCGAAGGCGTTGTTGTAGATCACTTCCAAGACGTCTTTCTCGGACGGACCGATCTTGATTTCAAAATGATTGTGAGAGTTTCGGTCCGGGAATACACGAACAATCGGTCCCCGAACGAAGGCACGAGCCTTAAATTGGTTTGGCGTGCGAGCTTTCCAAGACAGCACTTGGGCATTATCGACCGGAAGCGCGCGACTATTATCACCTGCGCATTCAGGAGCATTCGCAGACGCCGCCATAACTGGCTCGGCCGTCCCGCGATAGGATCGATCTGCAAGGGCTCCAGTAGGAGCACTGAAAACAGCTCCTGCAAAGAGACCTACGAGAGCGAACCGAACGCTCACAGAAGACCTAGATTGAGCAGACTCCACCCGTTTCGACCGAACACTCTTCCCAAAGAACACGGTAAACCCCCGAGGCGTTCCTGTTGAATTTGCGAACCATGAATACGTCGTGAATGGGATGGGGATAGCCCGGTTCATGAACAGCCGGCAACAAGTATTTTTCCAAACTGGAATTATTCTGTTTCCAATTCGGAATAATAACGAAAAACAGCCAATACAAAGCGTTTTTTAACATAAAAATGAAAAAGAATCGGATCGTCTTTCTCTGCTGTCTCCCTCCGCTGGAATAAATCTACCCCTCTCGCGTTGCCCGGCCTCACACCCTTCTGTTAGCCTCAGAATCAATGAGCGAAAGTCCAAGAACCCCGTCAGCCCCTTCCCCTTCACTCCCCCTTTTTCTTATTACGGTGTCAGGACAGGACGCCCCAGGTATCACTTCGGAACTGACGGGTACTTTGGCGAAAGCAAACGCAAAAATTCGAGATATCGGCCAAGCCGTCATTCACGGTCTCCTGTCACTTTCGATTCTCTTTGAAATCCCGGAATCCCCGCCATCGCTCGAAAACGCAGCGAACCATCCGGTCCTCAAAGATCTTTTGTTTCGGGCCGTCCAACTCGGACTCAAGCTCGAATACAAGGTATTACCCTCTAGTCCAAAAAACACCCAAACCTCGGCCTTCGCGACCAACCCTCATCGGTATGTCGTCACGCTGCTTGCGGATCAAATTTCAGCGAACGCGCTTCACGAAGTGACCGCCGTCCTTGCTCAAGCCCGCTTCAACATCGATCTCATTCAACGGCTGAGCGAGGACGAGTTCTCTTGCGTGGAGCTCATGGTCTCCACCGCCATTCCGACCGAGGTCTTGGAGGTCAAGAAGAAGCTGCTCGAAATTGCCCGGGACCACGCGGTCGATATCGCACTTCAGAAAGAGGGGCTTTTTCGGCGCAGCAAGCGCCTCGTCGTATTCGACCTCGACTCCACCTTGATTCAATGTGAGGTCATCGACGAGTTCGCGCGCGAACTTGGTGTTTACGGTGAAGTGGCTGAAATCACCGAGAGGGCCATGAATGGAAAAATCGACTTTGACGAAAGCCTTCGACTGCGAGTCTCGAAACTCAAAGGACTGACCCACGCACAGATTGAGAATGTATATCAAAGAATCCAACTCACACCTGGGGCAGAAGACTTGGTGAGAACACTTTCTCAACTCGGATACCGCACGGCGATCATCAGCGGTGGGTTCTTAACCATCGCCGAGAAACTCCGTGATCGATTGGGGATTCACTCAGTTTATGCCAACAAGCTCGAGTTCGATGCTCACGGGGCCGCCACCGGTCACGTTCTTCCGCCTATCGTAAACGCCCAAAAAAAGGCCGCGCTATTGGAGGAGCTCGCTCGAAGCGAAAAAGTGGATCTCGAACAAGTCATTGCGATTGGCGATGGCGCGAACGACCTCCTCATGCTTGAGCGCGCGGGACTCGGGATCGCCTTTAACGCCAAACCGATGGTTCGAGAAAAAGCCGGAACTGCAATCAACCGGAAAAATCTTGAAGCAATCCTGCATTTATTGGGGATTTCGCGGCGGGATCTGACTCAACAAAGGGAAAAGCCCCCCCAAGGCGACGCTTCCCATTAAATTCTCATCAAAGGTTCACGCGGACGCCTAAGTTCGCGAGCCAATCCGTGACACCTGTATCACTGATCCAAATTTCCGGTTCGAGGGAAAACCTCAAATCTTCACGGAATCGATACGCGAACGCCGGAATAACCCGAAAAACAATCGGCAATTCGATCATCTTCGGTTGAGTCCAGTCCCCCCTGAGCTCCAGGTACCAGGGCTGCGTCTCAGGGTAGGCACTGAGATCATCCTGTATACCCCCGAATCGAAATCCTAATCCGACTCGATATTCAGAAAGTGAACGGTACAGGCCGCGCAAGGGCGAGAGACCGGAACTCGCCACCACTTGCGCAGGCGTAAGCTCCAAAAAGGCATTCAGGGACTGAACCACTCCGGCAGGGTCATCCCCGAAAACCGAGATCCCCCCTCCCGCGAATACTCGAAACTGGGGCGAAAGATCGCCCTGGAGGCTCAGGCTCCACTCAGTCGTTCTGAACTCGCTCTCGGTCGAAATAGACGTAGTACCATCAGAAAGAACGAACTCTCCACCCGCACGTTTTTGGAAGCCAAAAACCCCAGCTCTGAGCTCCACTCGCCAACCAGGCGCCGGCATCCATGTTGGAAAAATCTCAACCCCGCCCGAGCTAAAAGAGTCGGTGGGTATATCTTGGAGAGTAATATCAAAAGCGATCTCAAACTCCTGGAAAAGTCGCGCCCCGAGCCCACCGTGAATCTGATGTCCCCACTCTTCCGTAATCCCCGCATCGCCGATGCCGACGAAAGCCGGGCGAGACAACCGGTAACCTCCCCACCACCGAATGGGCGAAAGACCTTTGCGTCGACGCCGAATTCTCTCCAGCTCGTCGCGTCGCAACAAGATGTTTCGTTCTCGTGCGTCCGCTCTTAAGAAAACACCTTCCATCCCGATTCCCTGTGAAAGCCAACCGAGCCCCACTTCACTATCGAGGGTCAACTTACTCACCCCCGCTTGGGCTTCTGGGCCCCCGAGAGCGCTGCCCCAAAAAGCAGAAAGAACCATGCAGAAAAGGAGGCCTATTTTCTGAGACGGAGGAGCGAAGCGAGCTTTCACACTCCCAAGTCTAAAGTCGAATTCGCAGAAAGTCTCCCCTACCCTGCTCGCACCTTGGTCTTTCTTAGAACCTCGTGTAGCTTTTGGTTCATTCAGTGAAAAAGCGGACGACCTCACAAGTGTCCGCTCAATTTTTGACATCTCGAGTTTAACCACCGAAGGAGTGTTCTTCATGTCGCTTTTCACGACTGACGGTTTCTACCATGTCTTCCGTTGGCTCCATTTGTTCTTTGGAATCATCTGGATCGGACACCTCTATTACTTCAACTTCACCCAGGGTGTGTTTTTCGCAAAAACGGACGGAAACACGAAATCCGCTGCGATTCGCCAGCTTCTTCCTGAAGCCCTGTGGTGGTTCCGTTGGGGTGCGATGTGGACCTTTGTGACCGGTCTTTCGATGCTGGGAATGAAGGGACACTTGGTCGGAATGGAGATTTTCGCCAGCGGCTGGGGGGTTTGGATTCTCCTCGGGACCGCCATGGCAACTCTAATGTGGTTCAACGTCTGGTTCGTGATCTGGCCAGCTCAACAAGTCGTAATCGCTTCAGCAGAAGGTGTAGCGGGCGGAAAACCTGCTGATCCAGCCGCAGCAGATGCTGGCGCGCGAGCCCTTCGCGCATCCCGGCACAACGTGCTTTTTTCAATCCCGATGCTGTTTTTTATGGGAGCAGCCTCTCATTTGCCGGTTCAAATGGACGTGGATGCCCCACTCGGTCTCCTGACCGGAGTCCTTGGAGTCGTTCTCGCCGGAATCGAGTTCAATGCTCTCAAAGGAAAACTCGGACCCCTGACCACCGTGAAGGGCGTCATTGCTTCAGGTTTCGCCCTTGTCGCGATCCTGATCGCTCTCGTCGAAGTCATCCTTTAAGGGATCCCACGAGCTCGCTGAGTCGAGGGTCAGGCGGCAAACGCCTGGCCCTTTTTTTGAAAGCCCATATAACGCGATGCATCTTCATAACTAAACCACATCTTAGAGGGCCATTTTTTTTGCAGAATCTATCAAGGAAGAGGTTGCCAACTCCGAAACTAGAGGGAAGAAAAGGAACCTCTCTCCACATGAGCAGCTCCGGCCAGTCTAGAAAAATCCTACAGGAGTCGAGTCAACCCAAGGGAGAAACCGCGGCTAAAGCCAGCGACTCCCCTCTTTTGTCCGCACGACTCGAGGCAGGACCGGGCAAATCGATCGTCCTTGCTTCCCCTCTTGAGTCTCCCCAGGCGCTAGAAGACTCTCAACCGACCTCTCCGCTTCCCTGGCTCGAAGTTCTTCCGCACGCGGCCGCGTGCTTTCACAGGACCCAATTTAGGCTGCTCGGTGCCAACTCTCGCTTCCGGGACTGGTTCTTTGAGTCCTTTAAATCCAATCCCGGCATGCCAGAAACTCTACTCGAGCAAATCGGCGAGGACCGCATTCGGGCCGCCATGCAAGAGGCCCGGAGCCCGGACCGACCCGTTCTGTTCGGAATCGAATTCAAGCCGGCCGCTGGGGGTCGACGAATGACTGCCCAGGTCCGGATCGCTTCCGCCGATGCGTGGCTCAGGGGCACGTCTCTGATCTTTGTCGAAGACATTTCCGAAATTAAAAAGAAACAAGCCCTCGGAGAGTCCGTCGCGCGAATGCAAGACGAGAACATCAAGCAGCTCGCTGAGAGCCGATCCTCGATGGGCAGCGTCCTAGACCATCTGCCAGAGGCTTTTCTGATTTTCGGCCGGGACCTGAAAATCATTCGCTCTTTTTCCGGCTTGAGCAAAATCCTCTTTCCAGAAGGGGCAAAGAATCACTCGATCCGCAAACTCCTCTCTTTAGAGGAGCCCCGTTTCACCCCGTTCTTCGAGATCCTTTTCCACGATATCGATCCGGTTCTTCTCGATGACCTCAGTCCGCAAGAGACACAAATCGGTGACCGTACTATCTCGATTCGATTCGTGAAACTCATGAACGAGAAAAACGAAACCCAGATCATGTGCATTCTCGATGATGTCACTGAAGTTCGCCTACTCCAAAGACGCATCCAAGAACGTGATCTGACCCGCAATCGAATTTTGAACGCCGTCATGTACCGCGAACCGTTCACCAACCTCGCCGAAAAGGTACGCGGCCTGAGAGCCTTCGCGGAAGAGGAACAAAACTTTAAGCGTATGATTCATGCTGCGAAAAGCAATTTGGACTTCTTCTTTTTTCAAGACCTCGCGCGCGCCTGCCACGAGTGGGAGTCGCTTCAACTTCAAAATCAGCACTACAACATCGATCAAGCGCAAGAATTAGCTCGAAAAATAGAGCGGGGACTTTCGCGCTTTATCTCAGAACAATCTGAAATCCTAAGAATGGACGCCAATAGCGAAAAGCAGAACGTTCAAATTTCCATCGACGATCTTCGCCAACTCAAAGAGAAACTCGAATTACGGACTGAGCCACAAGAGGTCGTCCAACGTCTCGAGGGGTTTGTTGAAGTAAGCCCGAAACAAGCCTTTAGTTGGCTTGGCGGGATCTGGAATTCCACGCTGGAAGCACTGGAAAAAAAAGGCAAACCGATCCAATTCGAAAACACAGGAGCCAGAATCGCCCCCTATCACTATAGCGAACTCTTTTCGCTGCTCCCTCTTATCGTTCGAAACGCTGCCGACCATGGGATCGAACAACCGAAGTTTCGCCAGGATATCGGAAAACCCGTGGAAGGCTCCCTTTCTCTCCGGCTCGAGGAGATCGGGAAAAGCCATGGGCGGTACTACCGACTTTGCATTCATGACGATGGTGATGGGATCGCATGGGATACCGTTCGAAAAAAGGCGGACGAGCGCGGCGAGAAAGAAGTGAGCTCTTGGGCGCCTCAACGCTTACTTTCATTTCTCCTCTCGGGAGGAGTCTCTACCAGAAACGAGGCCACACTTTTTTCCGGTCGTGGCTTAGGCTTGAATGCGATCAAGGTTGAACTGGACCGTATCGGTGGGACCCTCGAAGTCGAGAGCACCCGAGGGGAAGGCACTTGCTTCCTGCTGGAATTTCCAAAAATTCCGGCCTTCGACGAGGGGTCTGCACACCCAATGAATAGCAAATTAGGAAACGACCCCAAGTGATATTATTTCAACTCTAAAACCTAAGTCGCCACCAAAGTTAATGTGAAACTTGTAAAGGACCCACCCAACCATGTTCCCAGCTGAAACGCGAATTCTCATCGCCGACGATTCCCAGACTACGCGAGCGCTCATCCGATCGTTCCTTAAAAATTCCGGGCTAGGTTGGCATTTAAATGAGGCCGAAAATGGAGTTCGTGCGCTTGAAGTACTGCGCGACCAACAAGAAAAGAACAAGCCCATCCAACTCGTCCTTTCGGACTGGGAAATGCCTGTACTCTCTGGACTCGACTTCCTGAAAAAAGTTCGCTCCGACGAGCGCTGGAAGCTACTTCCCTTCATCATGATCACGGGAGTTAATCATCCAGAACAGGTGGTCGAGGCGGTCAAAGCTGGGGTGACAAGCTACCTCGTGAAACCGGTTCAGCCCGAAACACTTCATCTCAAGCTCAAACAGGCCTGGGAGAAAACACACCCACGCAAGAGCTAAAGCACCGCTCACCCCAGAACCGATCGTCTGGATCCCGATTAGAGCAGAGCAAAGAGCAACTTAATATCATCGTCATCGAATGTGAGATTTGCTCCCATAAAGATCGGAATGGAGCCCCCCACCTTATGGATTCCCTCGAATCCACCTTGCAAAGTCACACCTGAGAAAACTCGAGAATGAATGAGCGGTCTGAGTGCAACCGTTCCTCGCCAATCTATCCCAGCGTCGGTCGAGCTCGTTCCGTAGAGATCATTTCGAATCACAAGCATCTCCTCGGCACCACTCGGCCCTAGGCGGAGTGCCATCGAGGCCGTTCCATCGCCAGACCAAGCGCCCGCTGCAAGATCCAAGCGCTTGAAGAATACTTTTCCAAACATCGCTGTGACCTGAAGCGACCCACCGACTCCTTGAACAATCCTCGTCTCTTCCTCGACCGTCGTCACACCACCGGTAACTGTCGTTGTGGTCGTCACGGATCGACTCCCCCGCGGATCCAACGCTACGCCGATCAAATAGTAACGATCCGGTTGAGGATAGAGGCGAATTTCAAGGAACCCCCGGCTCCCATCGTAAGCCGAAAGGGACTGGGCGCCTAAGCTCAGATTAAACCGGAAACCACCGGCCCTTCCCAGGAGCCGATTGATATTCCGAATGGCCTCGCGAATCTCTTGCGCATACACCGGATCATTGAGCAGCATCCCGACGGACCCCTCGCCCCGATTGACCCTGGACATAATATCGCGCAATTGCTCGATCGCATCTTCGAGCTTCGCGAGCGTTCGCTGCGCAGTCGTATTCAACCCCCCCTCAGGGGAGAGTGTCTTAGAAGCGTTTTCGAGAGTGCGGTTCAACTTCTGAATCGTATCGCGAAGCTCTGCCGGATTGAACGTTTGTTTCAAGTTCGAGGTCAGAGAGGTCATTTCCCCCACGAGCGAGTCCACTTGATTCACTAAGTGCTGCACGTCTTGGGATTGCTCTCCCACAGGAATTTCCCTACCGCCTCGGCGAGAACTGGGAGGCGGATCCGCAGGGGGCTGCGCCTGTGCAATCGTGACACTTTCGGAAGCTGCCATTGCCGGACTTTGAAGAAGTGAAAGTCCTTGAAAGAAGTAAACCGCAAAGGATGAAGAGACCTGCTTCAAGACAGATGCCCCTCCCTCACGTAAAGACTTCTGAAACGGAAGTTCTTGGGCTTCGTCGGACGCCGGTGTCCGAGCATCGGGCAATCGCATTGCGCCGGTTTCGGGCGAACCAGTGGACTGGACGTTCGACTTCTTTTTGTCCTGAACCGAGTGTGCACCTTCATTGCCAATGTAGCGAACGGGCTTCAGCTCAACGAACTTGTCCCCCAAGAAACCGTCGGCGCGAAGATAGGCGCGCGTTTCCGGCAGCAGCTCAACCGGCGCCGTCACACAGATTCCCAGGCGAACCCGGGTCTCAGAAAGCTCGACTGAAAAAAGATAGCCAATCTGTAGCCCCAGGGACTTCACGGGCGACTTCATTTTCAAGCCAGTAGCGTCTTCGACATTAATATGGACGGGATTACACGACCTCCACCAGAACGGGCGGTCATTCACGAAAACAGTTACAGCACCCAGGAGAATGATTCCGAGCAGAGTAAAAACTCCAACCCGAATCTTAGTCGACATTCCGGCTTCAGACGGATTCAGTTGAGGCATAAGGACCCTTTCATACTGTCACACCCACAGGTGCTGACTCATGCTGGACTTCACAAAACTTTCAGCAGGGACATTCGATAAGGCAGCATCGAAGTCAGGAGGTAGTCTGCTAACAAGATCGCCAAGAGGGAGATCACAACCGTTACACGAGTCGCACGCCCTACGGCCCCAGCTCCCCCTTGAGCATTGAACCCGTAGTAGCAAGCAATTGAGCTAATCAGAAAACCGAACGTGGTGCTTTTCACTAAGAGGTGAATCATCTCCTCAAAGTCGACCCTCAAAGCATACTGCTCCCAGAAAATCGAGTAATCCAACCCAAGCATTCCGCAGGCAACGGCTTCCCCCGAGAGGGAGGAAATCCCACCAAAAAAGATCGCAAGCAAGGGCCCCATCAGAAGACCGGCAAGAACTCGTGGAAAAACCAGATACTCATAGGGATCAACGGCCATGACCTCGATGGCGTCGATTTGTTCAGATATCCGCATCGTCGCTATCTCGGCAGCCATCGCCGCCCCAGTTCGCCCTGTAATCATGATGGCCGCAAAAACGGGCGCCATCTCCCGCATTAGGGTCACCCCAAGCGTCCCACCGACGAGAGCCTCCGCGCCAAAAATCTTGAACGACATGAAAAGCTGGTACCCGAGTACGCCTCCCAAGAAGATTGCGGCTACCGCGATCACTCCCAAGGAGGTCACTCCGACAAACTCGCACTGGCGAAGAAGCAGTCCTCGACGTTTCCAAAGTCTGGAACTGGTTTGGAGGGTCCTGAAAATGAAGAGTGTGTATCCACCTAAAGTGGAAATTGAGCCGCGAACAGCCTCCCTGGCCCGACCAAAAATGGAGGGACTCGGCCTATAAAAAGGAGTCCCTGCATCAGCAGCATCTTTTGTTAAGGGGGTTTGGGCATCCATCGCGTTCTTTCCATCTAAATCCGATTTGTTCGATCCGACAACTGCCGATTCGGTTATACCCGACACTTTCGGGCTACAAATGCCAAACCTGCTGCATTGAGTTCTAAATCTAGATTAATCCAGGACCACTCGTCATTGCCAAAGGAATGACCATCCCGAGCAAGGACTCGTTCGAATTCTTTTCGGAGCTCATGAAGGACCCATTTCTCCATTGAATCCTCAGGCGCCTCAAGGATAGTCCGCTCGAGAAGACGAGATGAGTACTCCAAATGGGATCTCAACTGAACGGCGGCCCCAACCACGTCTTCAACCTCACCGAAGTGAGTCGGCCTAACACTCCGGGCTCCGCACGAGACAATGCGATCGATCGACTCCAAGGCGGCTTTTCCGTCAAAATCTGTCGGCGATGTACTTGGAAATACAAAAAGTCCGGAGCGTTGAAGCGCTGGATAGCGAAGACCAAAGGCGTCACCCGTATAAACGGTGGCCAGCGCAGGATCATGAATGCACACGTGATGATTAGCGTGACCGCGCGTGTGTAGAAAACGAAATCGTGACGCCCCCAAAGGAACTTCTTCGTTATCTTCCACTACTCGCACTCGGTCCCCCGGTATGGGCACTAGACGAGTCCCATAAAGCTGCTCGAAATGAGCATCCCCGTAGACTTTGCGCGCGCTCGTTTCGAGTTTGACGGGATCAATTAAATGTCGAGCAGCGCGCGGGTGCGCAAGGATCGTCGCATTGGGGCACGCAAGAGCGAGGGCCCCCGCCCCCCCAGCATGATCCAGGTGTGCGTGAGTCACGATAATCCAACGGACTTGTTGAGGCTTTAGCCCTTGAGCATCCAAAGCAGCCAACAACAAGGGGATAGATTGGGTAGTATTGGTATCAATGAATGCGGCTTCGGCAGAAGGACCCTGCCCATCCACCCTCAGGTAGCTCCCTGCAAATTCAGATCGAACGTAGTTGCAATCAATCGTGAAAACGCTCGCCGTGGAAGCCCTCATTTCCGTTCTAAACCGAGCTCCACGAAAAAGGTCCTCGATGATGACTCTGGAAGGCCCTTCAGCTCAAATGGCACCACAATCGGGAGCGATCGAGTTTGATGCTTGAGACGGATCCCCTGCCCCCGAATGATCGTTGGGATAGCGCGATCGATCGCATAACCCCGACGATTGAGCTGATCTTTGGCAAGACCAAAAATCATATTTAAGATCTCTGCTGCGCCATCTTCGAGATCTGAAGTAATCTCGGTTGCCTCCATACCCAGCAACTTACCGATGACCACAAGAAAGACTGAAGTGGGCATGAGAATCGCAACCAACCCAGTGGCCCGTGGGTCGCTCATCGCGATGACTCCACCGATATCACCCTGAACGAGATCGTCAGGACTCCGAGCAAAGGGCACGCCGGGCTTCACTTCGATTCCGAATTGAACGGAGAAGGTCTCCACGGTTCCACGCAAGAAAGCCTCAATGACTTCCGAACTTAACTCACTCGCTACAGTATCAGTTTTTGACTTACTTACCGCGTCCATAGATGTCCTTCGAAAGTTGCCGACGACCGTTTTGGGGTGAACTCTTTATAAAGGATATGTGAGTCGGGCGCGACGCTCCACACGGATCATCGTTTTTTTTTTGAATTCACAACTTCTCACGTTCTTGCGAATGGCCCCGTCAAGAGTCGTCAAAAAAACAACGACTCACAACAAACTCGGTCCGAGCGGTCCAACCCCTGCAAGACTCAAAAGGCCATGAGTAGCGCCGCTCCCCATCAAAAAGCCAGACGCCCCCTACGGCTCCCGCTCCATCGCTGGGTAGTAATCTTGGGATTTCTTGCTGGTCTTCTGAGTTTACCCGGGACGATTCGCCTCTACTCTCACTTAAAAACGGATTTCGAAGAGCTTCTTCCCGAGAATGCGCCGGCTCTTTTGCAATTAGAGGAAATCACCCAGCGAATCGAGTCAACGGAGCACCTCGCAATCCTCATCCAAGGGAAGAGTCAGCGCGAGGTAGAGGACTTCTCGAAGAAGCTCGAGTACCAACTTTCGACTCGGAAAAAAGACTCTCCGATCGCAAGCGTCCGGAGCGGCGTATTCAATCCCACATTCAAGAATCAAGAGCGGAAAAACCTTGGCCGTCTCGCTCTGCTTTCACTTTCTGAAGACCAACTCCTGCGATTTGAATCAAGCCTTAGAGAAAAACTGGACTACGAAAAAAAACTCTACAATCCATTAAACATCTTCAGTGGCATCGATCTCGAGGAGCCGAAGATCCTTGATCTCGGGAGGGAACTACGCGCCATGGCGGATCAGCATTCCCTTCCCGGTGACTCGGAGGGTAACTTTGCCTTAGCAGATGGCAAAACTCGGGCGATTCTCGTCGGGTTACGAGGAAAGTCATCCGGGATTGATGCGATTGCTGAACTCAAAAAAGCCGTGAACTTCGAGATCGAACGACTCTTGGCGAAAAAAAAATCTGATGCAGGTCCGATACAGATCCACTTCACGGGTGGCGTTCAAAACACATGGGAAGAGCATGAGGGCATCATCGAAGATCTCGGGACTTCATCCTGGATGGTCGTCGTCCTCGTCTTACTTTCTCTTCTGCTCTTCCTTAGAAAAGCCCGAGTCGTCTTCGCACTCTGCGTGAGCTTGATGCTGGCCATCCTCTGGACTTTCGGAACAGCGAGCTTATGGGTCGACGCACTGAATTCAAACTCAGCTTTCCTCGGGAGCATCATCGTAGGAAACGGCATTAACTTCGGCATCATTGTGTGTGCTCGTTTTCTCGAACTCTCGAAAAATCCAAACTCAAGACTCGGGCTCGATGATCAGATCCGGCAAGCCATCCGTGACACCTGGCGCCCAACGTTACTTGCGGCCGCAGCGGCAGGCATTGCTTACGGATCACTCTTGAATACGCATTTCCGAGGGTTCCGCCAGTTCGGTGGTATCGGACTCGTGGGCATGATCTATTCTTGGATTTCAGCTGTCATTGTTCTGCCTTCGATCCTGAATGGGTTTCAATCTCATCGAAGACCAGGGGAACGAAGCGAGAGACAATCACACTCACCCTCGACTCCTCAGCCGATCCGTCGACCGAGTCAGAATCCCAAAAAGAAAATACAGGCCTGGGCGATCCTGTCGCTCTCGGTTCTCAGCGCATCTCTTTCGCTCTATGCAATCCAAAAAACTCCTTTTGAGCGCCTGTTAGAAACAGACCTCAGTCGCCTTCGTTCAGCGAACAGTTTTGAAAACGGATCTGGCTTCTGGTCGAAAACCCTCGATCAAATTCTGGGACGCCCTCTCTCCCCCGTCGCAGTCCTCACAAGCTCACCTGAAAAAGCTGAACTCATTGCAAAGGCACTCAGAAACTCGCCGAATCAAACTCAATCGAAATCTCCTCTCTTCAGTGCAGTTCGCACGCTCCAGTCCTTTCTGCCGGGAACTCCTCGTGAGATTGAACGAAAGCAAAAGATTCTGAAAAGGGTCCATCAACTCTTCCCACCTTGGCGATTCGTAAGATTGAAGTCCTCAGATCAAGAACGTTTAGCCCCAATTCTTGACCGAGAACTCCTGAAGCCCTGGAGCGACCAACGCGGCTTCTCCTGGCTCCCTGAAAGCGCACAATCTCTCTTCCGAGAAAGAGACGGAAAAGTAGGGCGAATCGTTTGGCTCGACCCACCCCGTGGTTCCGAGCATTTCTCGCCGCACCAGCTCAACGACTGGGTTAACCACATCAATACGATTACGAGTGATATTGATCCCAACTCGCTGCTTGCCGGCACGCTCCCCCTCACTCGCGACTTGATTTTCAGCATAGAAACCGATGGCCCGAAATCCGCACGCACCGCGGCGTTCGGCGTAGCCCTACTCATTGCCCTCCTTGCGATCAGAAGCCCGAGGAGGGGCTTTCTGACAGCCTGCACTCTCGGTCTCGGAGTCCTTTGGCTAGGGGGTTGGATTGTGCTCAGTGGGATTCGACTCCACTTTCTGAACTTTCTTGCCATCCCGATTACGATTGGGATCGGAGTTGACTATGGAATTAACCTTCTTGAGCGTCTGGAACAGAGACCAGCCTCGAAGGGACTCTCGACGCTAGCCCCCTCCAGTGAATCCATCCGCGCTACCCGTAACGCGGTGATCCTCTGCAGTCTGACTACCCTGATCGGCTACGGTTCCCTCTTAGGAGCCGACAATCAAGCTTTGAGAAGCTTCGGTTGGATCTGTGTCGCCGGGGAGTTAACCTGCATCCTCGCCGCAACGATCACCTTGCCAGCGATCTGGGCACTTTTTTTCGAGTCTCGAGGAAAGCCGGGACGACTAAAGGCGATGGACCAACAAAGAGCTGGGCCACGCCCCCAGCGTAGAGCGTTCCCCAGATGGCATCGAAGACGTAGTGGTGATTAAGGTAAACTGCTGAAAACACCATTCCTCCAAAATAGAGAAGACATGGAATGCGATATTTCCCAGTTCGGAGCGCGACGATGAGCGTGAGAGCGGGATAAGCGACATGAAGCGAAGGTACAGCGCCAAAAACGTCAGCTGATAAACCATACATTCCTTGAAAAAACGAAACTCCCAAGAGTTGATCAAAGGCGAGAGCACCAGCTGGGTTAGCCTGGACCGAATGATGAACCGGACCAAAACCATACTGAGCGACATACCAAGGTGGAGCAGCAGGCCAAAACTGATATGTAATATAACCTAAAGCGTTGAGCCAAAAAAAAGCCCAAGGCAAAGCTGCAACGAGTCGATCTTTCTGGGGTCCCTTACCGATATTGAGACGCGCAAATAAAGCTGAAAAGAAGATAAATATCGCGACAAAGAGCAAATAAAAGGCCCCGCAGATCAGATCGAGAACCCAATGGGTGTGCTGCCGCCACCACTCGTTAGGAGTAAGCCTTCCTTGGGGCGTTTCGATCCCGAAATAAAGCCGATCGAAGGCCCAAGGCTCGACGACTTTAACGGGGATCTTGAGGTGGTCACGTGCCCATTCAGACCAAAGATGCTGACTTTTATAGAGTAAGCCAGTCAGGACAAAGGGATAGAGGAAGAGAAATCCGCGGCCTAGATTCCGACGTAGTGCATCCCACATCTGGCGAAGGCTATGCGCAAAGTAGGCCAACTCAAAAATGACCTAAGGCTGTTTACCTGCTTCGATTGTAATCGAGACTCCCGAGTTTACGGAAGAGTCACTCCCCCCATCGACAATCGGGTCCAGCGGAACACTCCAACCTCCACCTGCACCGAAAGAATACCCTCCCCCCATCGGCGCCCCCATCCCTCCCTCAAGCGAAGCGAACGACTGAGGCGCTTCTCCACCCAATGCCCCAGACGCATTTTGGGAAAACGCGAAAGGATCCCTCAATTGTGTGAGCGTGGCCATGGGGGGCGGAGGCGGAATTACGTTTCGCTTCTCTTGATCGAGACTTGCTTGCGTGAGCTGTATCGGCTTTGGCTTCGCATCGGACGAGGAACCTGATTCGTTCGGACGAGAACTTTTACCCGAATCCCGACCCTCGTCTGTTTTCGAATTCTCGCCACCCGCAATTTCAACGGACTGACCTTTCTCTAAAGTGATTACGGGAGCGGCCGACTCAGCATTTGGGCGCCCCACCGAGTCACTGAGGCGATTTCCTATAGTCAGGGCCACTTGTCCCTCGAGAGTCGTAAAACGCTGAGGCAGCAAAGGATCTATCGGTGAGTCCACTGTGAATTGGGTTCCTCGAACGCCCAGGGTTACAGCTCGCGTTCTTATATCAACCTTTTGGAACTCCTTGGGGCGACCATAGAGCTCATTTGAGCGAACAAGCGCCCGAATTTTGCCATGACCCAACGTAAACTCAGCGCGACGCCGTTGAACCTCGGCTTGAGACAATAAGATTTCCGTCTCCTCCGCCAAATGCAGGACCACTTCTCTTCCAATCAGCAGTGTGCAGTTCGCGCCCTTCTTGGTCTGCACTTTCGCACCTTCGAACACGGGTCCTGGCTTTTTGACCTCGACCCCAGAGACAAGGACGGCCCCTTTCATCGACACGACGAATCCAACTTGCGGCCGAGAATCACCCCGCGCTGATAGGCCCCCCCCAGTAAAAGCGACGAGCATCATCAGACCCAAGAGATGACGACGATTCGACAGCAGGAAACCGAAGTGTGACATGGATGAAAGTGTCCTGACCCGCTCGTGAACTGTCAACGGTACTCGAAAAAAGAGTCAATTAGGGATGCGATGATCGCACTGTTGGGAGTGACCTTAAAACTGAGATCGCGCCTCCTCCGGAACGAGCGCGAACGACCCCACGCCCGCGAGAGGACTCCCCCACTGAACCGACAAACTTGCCCGGCGGAAAAGGTCCAACCGACTCACTATCCGGAACAGCGGCAGGCTGATTACTGATGGGCTCCCTGAGACCTAAAGTCTCAGCACCCACTCGAGCAATGTCCGCCAGCCCCTCAGAAATCCGTTGTTTAAGCTTGGCCCAAAAGTTCAGCTCTTGAATTTCGCTTTCCTGATTTGAGTTCGAATTGCGCGAACTCAATCGGGCTCCCGCAATGTCGGCAAACGCCACGTCCGTTCTCCCGTACGCACTCTGGAGATCCAGCTCAGCAGAAAACGCAGCAGGAAACCTCAACGTAATGCTTCCCTGAGCGGATTCTAACACGGCAGCATCATCAAAATGCCAATCGCGCGCATCGATCTCAATCGAGCCGAGCTCGGTGCGGCCGCTCGCAAAACCTGTGAGTCCTTTAATATCT
>CANMSW010000008.1 GCA_947500275.1 Bacteriovoracaceae bacterium
CCTGATAGTTGCGAATGAGCTGGAGTAAAATTTCAGGCCGCATTTCGGCCACTTGCTTCACGTAGATTTCGATATCTTCTTTCGGAGTCAGATGAGGATTGAATCCCCCTAGGGCCACGAGAGTTCGAGTGAAGGGATTCGCGTTTTGAATTTTCCAAAGAGCATTGACGACTGAAGGTGAGAAGTCGTGTGCTGCTTGAAGAACTCCGAAAGCCTTATCTAGGATATTTGCGTGAAAGGCTGTTTCAAGAGGACGCTTCGCAGTCCCATTCGCGAGGACCATCCCGGCAACCCGGGATGGATTCTGGCGATAGAACTCAAGAACGACGTTTACGCCCATGCTATGTCCGAGAAGCACGGCTTCTGGGATGCCGAGCTCATCCATTAAGATTTTGATATCTTGGGCCATGTTCTCGATCGTGATGGTATTTAGATCGGCAGGCGTATCGGAGTTTTGATGGCCTCGGTAGTCCGACCAGACCGCACGGTGACTCCGGCCAAAGTGGTCAATTTGATAGGTCCAGTGAAGGCTGGAGCAAACCAAGCCGTAGCAGAAAATGAGCGGTTTTCCGTCGGGCTGTCCTTCGATGCTATAGAAAATACGCGAGCCATCAAAACTACGGATGAAGCCGTGACTCACTGGAAGGCGCTCTTCAGTTCTCAGGCGCTCCGCAAGGCTCTTGGGTCGGGCCCCTTTTGGGCGAGGGAACGCAAGACTGCTATCCTGGTTCCGGCCGTTTTCTATTGCGGGTGTCGATGACGAATCTGAAAGTGAGTTCATGGGTTTGCCTTCGCTGAATGTAAACCCTTCGCACGGAAGAGCGCTAGTCATCCCTCAATGAAATGGGAAGTTCTCGGCTGATCCTAAGAATCGGATTTCCCGGCGAAAAGATTTCGAAGGAGGACTCGCGCCGGTATTTTGAAGTGTTGCTCGCAGACGCTCGCTAGCGCCTCAAGTTGTTGGAGGTTCGCTCCGGGCAGGACTTCGCCGAGCCTCACGAAAAACTCATGATAGGATTCTCGGACCAGGAGGGCGCGAGCATCGCTGACCTCTCCGCCTTGGTCGGATGTGCTTTCGTCTCCATTCACGGGCTTTGTTTTCTCAGTGATTCTGAGCAGAAATTCTTTTTCCAGAATCTGCGTGATTTCCCCTTCTGGGACCCCGAGTCCGGAAGCCAGAGCTGGAATATGGACTGGCGGTAGGGGGGTGACCCCTCGCTCCATATTGGAGATGAATTGGGTCGTGACGGGCGGAGTGAGTCTCTGGCCGAGTTCGCGCTGAGAAAGCCCAAGGATTTCGCGCTTTTGGCGAATGTAGGTTCCGATGAGTCTGGGGCCTTTTCCATTCCCTGACGAAGCTTTCATCTCATCAACTTAACGCGTTGCGTTACTTAAGTCAACTGATCTCATTCAGGGGGTCGGGGCAGGTTAGGACGTCTTTAAACGCTCGGATTGAAGTTGTCCCTCGCGCTCAAAGTAACGCCGGAGGGGCAAATTCTCGGCCTTCTGGAGTTCGGGATCCTCCTTAAGAAGGGCCTGCGCATCGTCGCGCGCCTTCAGAAGCCAATCGCGATCTCGGACCAAGTCCGCCAGTCGAAACGGGAGGGTTCCCGCCTGGCGTGTTCCCAAAAAGTCCCCAGGTCCACGAATTTTCAAATCAGCTTCCGCAATTTCAAAGCCGTCGGTCGTCTCTTCGAGAACGTTGAGCCTCATTCCTGTCGCTTCCGCAGTCTGTTTGGCTGCGAAAAAATAACAAAAGGATTGAGCGGCTCCTCTGCCGACTCGTCCGCGGAGTTGATGGAGTTGGGACAGTCCAAAACGGTCGGCGTGTTCGATTGCCATCACTGTCGCGTTCGGAACATCGACCCCGACTTCTACGACCGTGGTCGAAACCAGGATCTGCGTCTCGTTCCGTTTGAAGCGATCCATTGTGGCCTGTTTTTCATCCGCTTTCATTTGCCCGTGAAGGACTTCAACTTTGAACTCGGGGAAAACTTCGGTGCCCAAGTGTTCCGCTTCTTGAACCGCGGACTTCAGATGCGTGAAACCTTCGGCTTCACTTTCGTTCACGAGCGGAAAAATGAAATAAGCTTGATGACCTTTCCTGATTTCTTCTCGAATCTTTTCGTAGGCATTTACTCGTGCGTCACCGCGGATCACTTTCGTCAAGATAGGGGAGCGTCCTGCTGGCATTTGTTTAATCGTCGAAACAGAAAGGTCGCCATATGCAGTCAGCGCAAGTGTTCTCGGGATTGGGGTAGCCGAAAGGACAAGGGAATGAGGAATGGTCACTCGTCCAGTGACGAGATCTCGGGTCAAACCTTTACTTCGGAGTGTGCGTCGCTGTTCGACCCCGAAGCGTTGTTGTTCATCGATCAGAGTCAGGGTCAGGTTCTTGAAAACGACGGGCTCCTCAAGGATCGCGTGAGTACCGATCAGGAGAATCGGCTCCCCGGCCGCAAGACGGGGTAGAAGTTTATTTCTTTCGGACTGACTCGTTTTACCTGTGAGAAGCGCACAGTTTAATCGCCCATCGAAAAGTTTTTGTACGTTTTTGGCGTGTTGCTCGGCCAGAATTTCAGTTGGAGCCATCAAGACAGCTTGACCGCCCTCTGCGAGCGCAGCTCCCGCGGCTAGGAATGCGACAGCGGTTTTCCCGCTTCCGACGTCGCCTTGCACCAGTCGGTTCATGGGGTGGTTCTGGCTGATATCTTCGAGGATCTCACCTACGACCTTTTTCTGGTCGCCGGTCAGAGGGAAGGGGAGACAGCATTCCAACTCTTTTGCTGCCGAAGAGCCCCCTTGTTTTCCGATCGAAGGAGCAAGTTGGCGTTCCATTCTGAGGCGTTGCCGTAAGACTAGCCACTCAAATTTAAAAAACTCTTCATAGACCAGTCGCCAATGCCAGGGGGTATTGAACTCGATCAGAGCTTCGATATCTTTCCGATTTTCATCGGCAGACTTTTTTTCATCGATCGGAGGAAAGTGGATCGCACGCACAGCGGTTCCCAGTTTTGGGAGGGAATGCCGGTCGATATATCTTCCTGGGAGATCCTCTGAAAGCCCCGCCGAGTATTTTTCGCAGGCCTCCCAAAGAACCTTTCTCAAAGTCCGGCTCGGGATGCCTTCGATTTCCGAGTAAATCGGGACGACTCGCCCAACATCGGGCCCTTGATCTTCCGCTGGCAGGGAGGGTTTGCTTCCCATCGTACCGACTTGCGCCGGCGCCGAAGTGAGAGGGCCCGCAGCGCCACTCACGCCCCAGGTGATTTCCGGGTGGACGATTTCCGGACGGTTCATGAAGAGCTTCACTTTGCCCGTGGCCACGAATTGGGTGCCTGCCTGAAAACGTTTCTCCATTCCGCGCGGTACGTGGAACCACTTGAGGGAAAGGGAGGCGCTTCCATCGGTGCAGCGGACTTCTAAAATGGATCTTCCGGTTCGGGTAGGGATCAGTCGCGAACTAATCACTTGAAGCGCAACGGTTGCGTTTTCTGCATCTTGAAGTTCACTCACGCGAACTAAGCGAGAGCGGTCCTCATAGGAACGAGGAAAAAAAGTGAGGAGGTCCTTAGCCGTTGAGATTCCGCGCTGCTCGAAGATGGCCCCTAAGCGCGGGCCCACCCCTTTGATATACTGGATCGGTGTTTCGGACCCCTGGGGCGCAGCAGAACCTGTTGCCATCCCCGAGGTTCGGGGCGGAATCGCTTTTGTGATCGGGGCCGGTTTTGAGGCTGCTCCAGTTGAAGAGGTTGGAGTCTTACTCGTAACGGATGCTGATGACGTCGTAACGGATTTGGCCTTTGGGGGCATGCACAACCACCTCGTCGCCTATGGACTTGCCTATTAATGCACGCGCGATCGGCGAAGTAATTCCTACTTTTCCAGTTTTAGCATCGGCCTCGTCGACACCGACGATTTTGTAAGTAAGCCGCTTACTGGCTTCTTGGTCTTCGAGTTCGACCGTTGCTCCGAACACGATCTTATTCGATTTGATCGATAACGGATCGATCACTTGAGCTCGCGCAAGTTTCGCGTTGATCTCTTGAATTCTGCCTTCGATGAATCCCTGGCGTTCTTTGGCCGCCGAATAGTCGGCATTCTCGGAAAGGTCGCCGTGACCGCGAGCCACTTCGATCGCTTTGATTACCGTAGGACGCTCGACGGAGAGGAGGTGTTTGAGTTCCTCGTCCAAGCGGCGCTTCCCTTCAACAGTCATCGGTACTTTTTCTTCGGCCATAGATTCCACAAGGGTTAGCACAGGGGTGATGCGGTTCAAACGGGATTTCTTGATGAGTTCCCTAGGCTTCGAGCCGGCCCCGGTCAAGCTGTGTGGCCGAAGCTTTGTTGCGGAGTGTTAGTGCCGTACTCGCTTTTGGATCAGATCCCTACCTTTCCAGCGCACTCCTTAGTCAGTCTTTTTGAGTGCGTGATACGCATCGAAAAGTTCGATGGCGAACTCGCGCATCTGATCTCGCCTGAGGGGTCCGCCGTTGAGGGCAATACGAAACTTTTTGATCTGCTCTTGTGCGGCTTCTCCGAAAACTTCGGGCGAACTTGAGATTAGGGTGCCGGGTTGATCACGCTGAGGGGGAATGATCAGGCCGAAGGTCGTTCCTCTTGGGATGTCGGTCGAAGAGGGCACCTGAAATTGTTCGTCGTTCATGAGGTTGGTGATCTGGAGCACGTTCGTGTTTTTGTCCGACCGGATATGGAAAAAAGAAAAGGTCTCTTCGCAGATTTGGGTGAGGAGGGAATGCTTCTGTTGGTCCAGATCCAGCGTCTCCAAAAAGTGTTCCGCTGGAGTCCGTTCAGGAACTACGCCTCGCGGAAGAGTTGGGTCGTTTGCGTCGGGCGTCCAATCAAAGAGGAGCCAAGCTCGAAAGAGTGCAGAATATCTGCCGGCGCTCTCGGGTGAAATGGGCTTCCATCGATTAAACTCCGCCCAGGCCTCTTGGATCCGTGAGCCTCCATAAGTGGTCTCAGTCATCGCCAAAAGGTGATTCAAAAGTGGGTCCACTTGCTCGTTCGAAGCAATCTCGGATGATATCAGCGAGAGGTGGGTAGAAGTCATAGCGTTCCTGCCTTAAGCGCTTCAGAGGGATGACGGACGGGCCCCTTAGGGGGGCTATCTAAGTATGCGGACTTTATTCGAATTCTGCAATTATAGCCCAGTGCATTATAAAATAGCTTGATTCCGACCAAGATAGTCAGGTATTGCCGGTCCCGATGAAGAACCCTAATCCGTCCTTCCCTGTGCCCTTCGCGGTTCTGCTGCTCGGACTCTCCTGTTTTTTACCGGGAGGCCGGGCTCACGCCGTAACGGGAGCGCAGGGCGGATCATGTACCTTGCGGATGACCGCAAGCACTCTGATTCCCTTTGGAGTGAGCTGGACGACAGACGTGGCAACTTATGCCGGCGTGAATCGCACTCAATGCGTGTCCCTGGGAAATTCGAAACTTCACACCCCATTGCGATGTCCGTCCGTCATGAATTCCGATTTCCAAGGTGAGGCTCCGACCCTTCCCTGTTCAGTCCGGCGGGTTCGCTGGGTATTCGAAGGCGAAGCAGGCCGTGAAAAGGGCGTGATTCGGGCTCGAAGCTTGGTACGCAGTTCCGCTCCGGATGGAGCTGACGAGAGTGAATGAGTATCCCCACAGTTTTAGTATGCGCGTGAAAGGGAATGATCCATGGTTAGAGTCATGACTAGGGAGACCCATCGGCATTCGATTCACGGACCCAAGATCGCACCGCTGATCCTTGGGACTTTGCTCACGGTGATGGGCTGTGACTTCATCCCGGAGGGTGCGTATCCCACGCTATCTGGGGAGTACCGTATCCTTGATTCTTCCGTCTCTTTTTCGGGATATCAGAATTCCGAAATCCCGTGGGCTGATCAGTCGAAGGCCGCATCGTCAGCGCTTCCTGTCATTCGTCAGCCCCAGACTTTTCCATTTCCAGTGAATCTTCCTGAGCGAATCGAAATTCTGATGGAGCCGCTGAATCAGTCTGGGTACTCCGACTATCAGGTGAATATCTTGGCTCTCGTTGACGTCGAAGGAGTCCGAGGGCAGCTTCTTAAGACGAAGCTTCAGAGCGATGGTTCGGCGCAATTCGCACTCATTCAAGGAGTGCAGTTTGATGATGCGACTTCGCCTGCTTACGGAATCGGTGAAGGATATGCCTGTCGCTGGGAAGTAGGAGCGACATACAGCATTCAGTTTAATCGTAATCTCTCGGATTTTTCGAAGGTCTATCCGAGTTGTGAGTGGACTCAGGGTGAAAACCGGGAAAAGCCGATTTGTGTTTCTCCGGGGGCAGGCCATGAAGCAGATCTGCCCGTTCACGCTATGGAGCTTGATTTAAAGAATCGCCTTCGTTTCGAACTGAAACTCACAGTTTTTAGGCGCCTCCGAGTGGATTCCTCGCCTTTTCTTTGTATTGAAAATTCAAATTATTCAACTTTGCAGACTGGTAATACGGTTACTGCTACATACGAAATAGATATTCCAAATTGGTATCTGGGTGATCCTCGTATTGTCGATAACCCTCTGATGGTGGACGAAATAAAGTCCAGAGTATCTGAACTGACCCCGGCAGGGGAGTCCTCAGTTCCGGTAGTGGTTCATCAAGTTTTTGGAGTGCCGCAAGATGCCTTCGAGCTCGAAAGTCGGTACCCGCCCATTGAGTGGAAGGCTCCGTCCACCTCTTCGCCGGGCGACGGCACTGATTTCTGATTCAATTAGATTTCATTTTCGCGCCTGATCGAGAGAGAGGAAACTCCCGAACTCGTGCGCGTATCGTTGGGTAATGCGGCCATAGCCCGGCGCACGAATTCCGTCGGCCTCAAATTCCTTTCCAAAAGAAGCCGAGCCCCAGGAGTTCTTAAAGTAGTAAACTCCTCGGTAAATGAAGGTTTTCATTTTTCCATTTTCCATTCGGACCGTGGTTTGGATTTCAGCCTCATCGTCGTAGCCGACAATTAAGATGGAATGACCGGTGGGTTTCTTTGGGCTCTTTAGCCTGTCAAGAGAGTGGGGTTCGGGGTACCCGATATCGCCGCGAGCCCAAGCTTTTGGATCCACTCCGATTCGTAAGTCCTCAGCGGTTCCATGATTCCAGGCCCCGTAAAAGAATTCCTGGTCCAACACGACGGGGCTTCCAGAGGCGAGAAGGCTCTTCACCTCCCTGACCGACTGGATGATTCGGGGCCCTTGAAGCTCGCCGCCGAATTGGCTTTTAAAGTCCTCCGCTTCATTTCTGGCCCTGAGCAGCAGACGGGATTTTCCACGAAGTTCACGTCCGCTAAGATCTAACAGCCCCGGGTCCCAGTGCCCGATGAGGCAGACTTTTCGGGGGAGGCGTCCACGCAGATGACCACAGCGAGCTGCGGCTCGCGGTTTATTTGACCAGTCTTTATCCTGCCAGTCCGTTTTGATATATTTGAGCGTGGATTCGCTGGGAAGTCCCCACTCCGAAATCATTTCGAAATTGAAATCACTTTCGGACCCATCTTGCTTGAGAGTTCTGGCGACGACGTGAGCGAGCCACTCCTCCGAGAGATCAATTTCGGACCCCATCGTTTTCTTACGAATCAGCCAAGATTCGATCCAGGCGGTGGTAGAAAAAATGGAACACGTACCGCGGCCTCCTTGCGCTCGAACGGAGGACTGATTCTGGTAGGCCTCATGGAAGGAGGTGCGAACTGGGCGCCCCTTTAGGCCGAGTGCATCACTTGTGACGTCGAGGGTAGGATCTTCGGGCGAAGGATGTTGAAGGAGCTGATAGGGGCCACTGAGGGGAGGATGGGTCTCGTCGAAGGCTGCGGCAAGGCTCCAAGGAGTCGAGCTAAAAAGGGTCAAGATGACGCTAAAAAGTTTCGCACTGCGTGATGCGCCCGGGATGATCTGTGAGAGCAGGTCCATGTCGGCGCGATATCTTTACGTTAGCGTGGAGACAAGATTTGCTTCGATTAGGAAGTCGATTTTCGGATGATTCGAGTGAGAATCCCTCGCACAAGCTGGATGTCGCGGTGCTTCCACTGCAGTGGGGCAAGAAGGGCGCGAAGACTCGAAATCATCCGGTCTGGATTTCCCGCTTGATTGAAACCCAAGTGCTGCAGCGCTTCTCGCCAGTGGGCCCAAAGTCCGGTGAGCTCGTCGAGAGTTCCAAAGCGGTCCACTGCATCAGTGCGCGGTTCCGGTACTCCCGAACGGGTGAGGGACAGTGCGAGCTCAGCCCTTTCGTAAAGGCGGGCCAAGACCACGGCGACGGCGTGGCTGAGGTTCATGGACCCTAATTCATCTGAAGTCGCAATCCGAACGCAATGGGAGCAGAGTTGAATTTCGATATCAAGGAGTCCGGTCTTTTCGTTCCCGAAAACGAGTGCAATTTTTTCATTCGCAGTGGGCCATTCTTGCTGAAAATGGGAGCTTGCTTTCTTTCCTGGGGGGAGGAGGACCTCAGAAAAGAGGAGATCGAGGGGATGTTTGTCTCGGGGGCGCCTCGTGAAGGCGAGGGCCCGAGTACAAGGACTGAGCGCTTCCTCGAGACTCGAGTACTCGCGTGCGCTCAGGAGTAGTTCGTTGGATTTTCCCGTCGCGAATGCCTGGACTTGCTCAGAGCTTCTCCAGTCAGGGGCACACTCAGGCGAAACGACACAAAAATCATCGATACCGAAATTTGCCGCGAGCCTGGCACAGGCTCCAATGTTGCCCGCGAATTTCGGGCGGACTAAAATCAGACGGAAGTCCTGAAGCCTGACACCTGTTTTCTCCGCAATCGCATGATTCGGCTTCACCTTCTTAATGACTCTCCTTCAGAGAGTTGGCGAGCTTATCGCAAGTCCCTTTAGCATCTCCAAAGACCAGCGAGCAGTTGTCGTAGTAGAAAAGAAGATTATCGACGCCGGCATAGCCCGCCTTCATCGATCGCTTACTAACGAAGACGTGCTTCGAGCGGTAGGCCTCCAGGATCGGCATGCCGTAGAGAGGACTCTTTGGATCCGTTTTCGCAGCCGGATTAATGACGTCGTTCGCACCAATGACGAAGGTGACATCCGTTGAAGCAAATTCAGCGTTAATTTCTTCCATCTCCTGGACGACATCATAAGGGATATCCGCTTCAGCCAGGAGGACGTTCATATGCCCGGGCATGCGGCCAGCCACGGGATGAATCGCGAATTTGACCTCCACCCCTTTGCTTTGAAGGAGTTCGAGAACTTCCTTAATGGAGTGCTGGGCTTGCGCTACTGCCATCCCGTAACCCGGTACAATGATCGCTTTCTGGGCATTCTCGAGCATGAAAGCCAAATCTTCGACCGACGCTGACTTTGCTCTTTTTTGAGGAGTGTTTGGGTCGATGGCAGTTGGTGCCTCGCCACCGAATCCACCGAGGATCACACTGATGATCGAACGATTCATGGCCTTGCACATGATGTACGAGAGAATCGCCCCGCTCGATCCGACGAGCGCGCCGGTCGTTATCAAGAGGTTGTTTCCTAAAGTAAACCCCGTCGCAGCGGCTGCCCACCCCGAGTAAGAATTCAGCATCGAAACGACGACCGGCATATCAGCTCCGCCGATCGGGATAATCAGAAGAATGCCCAACAGCAATGCTATTCCGGTCATCAGAAGGAACAGAGGAAAGCTCTCAGTCAGGACAAACGCTCCGCAGAGGGCAATCATTGCAAAACCCAGAAGCGCATTCAAAGCGTGCTGACCTTTGAAAATAACGGGGTTAGAACTGAGGAGTTCTTGCAGTTTTCCGAAGGCGACCAGGGACCCTGTAAACGTAAGAGCTCCAATAAAACTGCCAATTGCGATTTCAGCCATGAAAACGCCGTTGAGCTCGGCTGAGTCCCGATGCGCCAGAAACGTTCCGGCCGCGACTAATACGGCCGAAAGACCCACAAAACTGTGAAGCGCGGCGACGAGCTGGGGCATGGCCGTCATTTCGATCTTGAGTGCGATCCCCGTTCCGATCACGGCCCCTCCCAGCAGGCCTGCAAGAATCCAGGAGTATTGTCTGACTTCCGGATTCAAGAAGGTTGCTACCAGTGCGATCGCCATTCCAATCATGGCGTAAAGATTTCCTTTGAGAGCGGTCTTCGGCCCACTCAGCCCCTTCAGTCCGAGGACGAACAAAATAGTCGCTACGAGGTAGGCGAGTGCGAAATGGTCGGGTGTGAGGAATGAAATTTCCATATCGTTTCTCTTTTAGAAGGGGGGGGTTAGGTCTTCTTCTTGAACATGGCGAGGATTCGATTCGTGACTACGAAACCGCCGAAAATGTTGATCGAAGCCAGGAGCACTGCGAAAAATCCGATGATTTGGATTAGGGGCAGGCTTCCGTCCATGGGTGACTCATGGCCAGCGACCAGCATCGCGCCCACGACGACGATTGCGGAAATGGCATTTGTCACAGCCATCAGGGGCGTGTGAAGAGCAGGGGTTACGCCCCAGATCACATGATATCCTACAAAGCAGGAGAGAACGAAGACGTAGAGACCAACCATCGAGGGTGACATCAAGAAAATCCTTCCTCTAGAATAGTTACTGCGCCGCGGCTGCAGTGGGTTGAGAGGCGGTGGCGACCGCGTGAGTCGATTTGGGTTTTCCGAAGCGCACTTCTCCCCCATGGGTGACCAAGCTTGCCTCTAAAATATCGTCCGTGAGATCGATCTTCAATTGGTGTGCAGTCCCGGATTCGGCCGCTTTCCACATCAAACCAAGAAGATTCGCTATGTTCTTTCCGTAGAATGAACTCGAGTCGCCCGGCACTAGGGCGGGATAATTGGTGTGGCCCACGAGAGTGACACCGTACTTTTTGACAACCTTCCCTGATTCAGTGAGCGGACAGTTTCCGCCATTCTCCGCAGCAAGGTCGATGATCACTGAGCCCGCTCGCATCCCTTTTACAGCATCCTCGGTAATGAGGACAGGCGCTCTGCGCCCTGGGATGTTCGCGGTAGAAATCACTACATCCATTTTCTTAAGCCGCTCAGCCAGCGCAGCTTGCTGTCGTTGTTGAGCGTCCTCGGACAGAGCCTTCGCATAACCACCGTGGCCAGTCCCTTCTTCCCCAAGTTGCAGATCCATAAATTTGGCGCCAAGCGATTCAATCTGTTCTCGAGTTTCGGGACGAACGTCGAAAGCTTCAACTCGAGCGCCTAGACGGCGGGCAGTTGCAATCGCTTGAAGGCCCGCTACTCCCGCTCCTAGGATTGCGACTTGGACTGCTTTCGCCGAACCGGCGGAAGTCATCATCACTGGAAAAAATCGTGGATACTGAGCCGCGGCTTCAAGGACTGCCCGATATCCCGCGATATTTGCTTGCGACGAAAGCGCGTCCATCGATTGAGCACGGGAGGTCCGCGGGATCGCTTCCATCGCAAAGGCTGAGACACCGACTTCGGCGAGTTTTTCTAAAGTTCCATCTTGTCGATAAGGTTCAAGGAAGCTGATGAGGACCGCGCCTCTTTTCATTTTCTCAATTTCGTTTGGCGTGGGTTTTCGCACCCGGGTGACGAGATCGCATTTCAGAATCGTCGCTGTGTCTGCGAGCGTGGCTCCCGCAGCTTCATAATCCGAGTTGGGATAGCCAGCAGCAATGCCAGCGTCCTGTTCGACAAGCACTTGTAAGCCCGTCTTCACGAGCTTCTTCACTGTCTCAGGCGTCATCGAGACGCGAAACTCGCCAGGTGCATTTTCTTTTATGATTCCAAGTAGCATAGGATCTAGAGTTTACCGGTTGAAGGCAGACGGTGACAAGATAGGAAGAGGATCTCTGTCCTTTAGATATAAATAGTTTGGAGTTCTCTGCCGCGATTTGGGTTGTGACGCAGAAAGCGTCAAGATTTGAACGATAACCCGCCCGCTATTGAAGGGGACTGGTTACGGTTCGTGCGTGAATCACAGATATTCCCGAGTATCCTTCGCTCTGGAGCGACCTCATTCTGAGGCGCGCTAAAGACTTACTCATGGGTACGTTGTTAAAGGAGGCGGTCTGACCAAGAGTTTATGTGGCTTGTAAAGTCCACTTCGCCCGAGATCAGCGAAGTCGCAAACTGCGCTGAAGGCTCGACGAACTCATCGTGCATCGGCTTCACTTGCCGGAAGAATTGCTTTTTAATACCCTCCGGTTGCCTTCCCCGTTCGACCAAGTCACGATGATATCTGCGACTAAAGCGAGTCTCTTCAGAAGTCTGAATAAAAAGACTAATATCAAGGAGAGAACGAATAGGTGGCTGCGAAAGAATCAGGGTCCCATCGAGAAGAATAATCTTCTTGGTAGGAAAGGGCGTCGTATCCACTCGACGTGTATGGGTGACAAAATCGTAGATCGGAATCTGTACGTCCTCGCCGCGCTTCAGGGCCTGGAGATGGATGGCAAGAAGCGGAAAGTCGAGCGCAGACGGATGGTCGAAATTGACATTTTCGCCGTCGCCTAGAAAGTTCGCGCTTTGGTCAATGTAGTAGCTGTCTTGTGCAAGGATCGAGCAATCTTCTGGCCCTAGCTTTTCGGCAAGGAGTCGAGAGAACGTCGTTTTACCCGACCCACTGCCTCCGCTGATTCCGATGATTTTAACTTGAGAAGACTGGCTCATTTTTTCCATTCTCAGTGCGTGTCGTAGAGGCGGTCGCCGGCATCGCCCAGGCCGGGCAGCAGGTATCCTTTCGAATTCAGCTCACGCTCGACGTCGATCGAGTAAATTTCCACGTCAGGGTGCTCGTCATGAAGTCGCTTCAGAGCGTATTCGGAGCACAAAATAGTGAGGAAACGAATAGGGCCGACTTCGAAGTCTTTCAGGCGCTTGATGGCAGCGATTGCCGTATCTCCTGTAGCGAGCATCGGATCCAGGAGGAGAACACGCTTTCCTTTTACATCGCGAGGCAACCGCAAATAGTACTCAACCGTGCTGTGGATAAACTTGTCGCGATAAATTCCGAGGTGGCCCACGGTCGCAAAGGGAAGAATACGTAGCATCCCATCGAGCATTCCGTTTCCTGCACGAAGAACCGAAACCAAAACGAGGTCTTCTGAAACTCGATCAAATTTAGCTGTTTCAAGGGGGGTTTCGATTTCGATGGGGGCAACCTGGAGGTCGTGCGTTGCCTCATAGGCCAGAAACTGACTGATCTCTTCCAAGATTAAGCGGAAGCTATGGGCAGTCGTGTCCTTGTCGCGAAGAAGCGAAAGCTTGTGGCGGACGACCGGGTGGGTGATGCGGTGGAATTTTGGATTCGCGTTCATATTGGGTTCCTTGTGCTGAATCATGCTTAGAATACAGTTCCATCACTCACGATCGAGAGAGGGGATCCTCCATCTGCGCGGAGTTCTGCAGCGATTTTACGACCTGCTGCCCAAGTTCCTCCTTCGAGGACTTTTGCGAGTGGAAACTCTTCTGTCTTCTTCCCTAATTTCTTTCTGACTTCATCAGCGAGCCGATCAAGCAAAGCGACGGTCAGCGCGCGCCATTCGATGATTAAGAGGGAGCTAGGTTCGAAACGCTTCTCAACTAACGCCTGATCCCGAAGTTGGAGCACACCTGTATCAAAAAGGAGGCCGCCATTTCGGTACTCAGGAAGTCCCGTGAGTCCATTCACATCTGAAATAGGAATGCCGCCTTCTTCGATCGGTTCAATCAATGAAAGCGTGAGCCATTGCGAAAGCTTATGGAATGGGACGATGCTTTCGGTCGATTCAGGGGATCCCAAGAGGGGGTGGTGCCAAGCATCGCCTAAATTGATGGTCCCGAGCTGAATGCGGCCCGGCCAGATCGAGCCCAAGCCATCGAGTACTTCGAAAAGAAGTCGAGGTGCGGGAAAGGGCTGAGAGCCTGCCAAGCGCTTGACCTGATCGAAGATGTGGCCTGGACGCGCCGGCGCCGGAGAGAAGCGACCAGAGGCTTGCTGAGCCAAAGCTTCGCCGAGCTTTCTCAAAAGCTGCCAACGACCTTCGACGCCGACCAGAGGGTTCTGATCCGAAACTTGAAAGGCATCGGAAAGAGCAGAATAAGAAAGGTTCTTCAATCCCTCGGAATCGACTTGGAGGGGGTTCCGAGGGTTTGAGCTAAAAATTCCAGAAACAAATGCGTGGTAGCTTGCGACGGCAAGGCCCTCGCTCTTCGAAAAAGACTTTCCCGTAGAGGATTCCTGAAAGCGCCAGCCCATCCCTGCGCCAGCATCCAAAAGAACGGATACGAGGGCGAGATCGAGTTTGGTCCGGACTCGATCTTCAAGAGAAAGAGGGATGATTTTTTTATCCAGGTCAGCAACTCGATCAACGCCGCCTACTCGGAAATGATTCCAACGTGAATGAAAAGGGATATCGAGGGTCGGGTAGTTCGCCTGAGTTACGGCAACCACTCGATCGGCGACTTCAGGAAGTTTTTCCAGATGCACGTGAAAGTGTGTTTTTCCGTCGAGCGCTGCACTCAAAATACGATTGCATCGTTCGCGAATAGCAGTCGTCGATCTCAAGTAACTGAGATCTTCTGCGCGGTAATTCAAAGCGCTGCCTTTTGAATCACTCATCGAGTGCGCGTCCTTTCACTTTCTCAAGACCCTTTTCGTCAAGAATTTGGTCTTTTGTGAAATAACCGGCAGCTTTTTTTGCTTCCATTTCAACACGCGCGTCTTTTGGAATCATATCGTCGGGAATAGAGACCCGCTCGCCGACTTCGATGCCGCTTCCGGTGATGGCGTTGTACTTCATATCACTCATCGAGACGAGACGATCGATCCGCTTGATTCCCAACCAGTGAAGCACGTCCGGCATAAGCTCCTGGAATCGCATGTCTTGGACTCCGGCAACGCATTCGGTGCGATGGAAGTAGGTGGCTGCAGAATCCCCTCCCTGCTGGCGCTTCCGGGCGTTGTACACCAGAAACTTGGTGACCTCACCGAGTGCCCGTCCTTCTTTCCGATAATAGACAATGGCGCCGATGCCGCCTTTTTGAGCCGTTTTGATGGCTTCTTCGATCCCGTGCACCAAGTAAGGGCGGCAGGTACAAATATCAGATCCGAAAACATCGGAACCATTGCACTCGTCGTGGACGCGCACTGTGTGTTCGACACCTGGCTTTCCAAGCTTCGTGACATCACCGAACAAATAGACGGAAGTGGATCCGATCGGTGGCAAGAATACTTTTAGATCAGGTCGAGTGATCAGCTCAGGAAACATCCCACCGGTCTCATGGAACATCGCTTTCCGAAGTTCGCCTTCGGTAATGCCAAAGCGTTCAGCGACTCCTGGCAAATACCAGACGGGGTCGACTGCCGCTTTTGAGACGGTTACATCTAAGCTTTCAAGAATGATATTTCCGTCGACCTTAAGTCTTCCCTTTGCGACTGCGTCATTGAGCTCGAACATCGAAATGTGAGCTTTAGTCACGGCGATCGACGGCCGGATGTCGTAACCCTGTTTGAAGTAGTCTTTGAAGACGTCAGCAACGACTGCGCCCCAGGGATCCAAGGAGACGATTTTGTGGGAGCCCGATGCCTCGCTTCTCCCTGCCGCCCACCAAGAAGTGTGTGGTCCGATGGACTCAGCTGGAGCGGTATTCGTTAGGTCGGGACGGTGTTCGGCGGGCAAGAAACCAGCGGCCGTCGCAAGCGCGCGGTAAACAGTGTAGCTGCCACTGTGCGTACCAATGGCATTTCGGTGATCTGGATTCGTGAGAGTCGCAACGACGGGGCCGCGCTCGGAGGGTGATTTGGCTCCCCAAGAGAGAGGCGTAGTCTTGTGTCGGATTTGACCAGGATGGGAGGTCAGGACCAAGTGACTGTACCGAACCTGATTGCTCTCGCGAGCCTCTTGGACTTTGTCAGTGGTTTTCGAATTGGACATCGTTCCTCCCGAACTTAAAATAGAAAGATCTTTAATCCCCGCTAGGGGCGGTTTCGTCAAATGGTCCTTAAAACTAGAGGCGATTAACTCATCCAGTTTTGATCCGAGGCCACGCTCCATTTTGTGGTCACCTTCTTCAGGTCCGTCCACAAATCGAGGCTGCTCGGTCCGGTAATATCGCCTTGACCGAACTTAGATTCCGCGACGCCACCGAATGAAAAAGGCTCGCGTGGAACTGGCACTCCAATGTTGACTCCGACCATGCCTGCCTTGGATTCACGACAGACGCGTTCGGCTACTCCGCCGTCCCTTGTGAAGACACTTGCCGCATTTCCGAAAGGGCTGGTTGACTGAATTGCGAGAGCTTCGCTGAGTGTTTTCACGCGAACGATACTTAAGACGGGTCCGAAGAGCTCTTCGACTGCTGCCTGTGTTCCGGGTTTGACCTGATCCAAAATAGTCGGAGCGAGCCAGTGCCCCGCGCTCCACTCCTGCCCGAGTTGAGGGGTCCGCCCGTCGAGCCGAATCGTAGCGCCATTCTCTTGTGCTGCGTCGATCGCAGATCTAATGCGCTCACGAGCCTCCTGGGTGATCAAGGCGCCCATTTCCTCGCCTAAGCGAATGGCCGAAGCTTTCGCTGTAATTTCTTTGAGCAAAGCGTCGCAGTCCCCGACCGCAAGCAAGACGCTTGCTGCCATGCAGCGCTGCCCCGCGCATCCCGTGAACGAGTCTGCGATACCACGGGCTGCAAGATCGGGATCGGCGTCGGGCATCAAGATAATATGGTTTTTCGCTCCTCCGAGAGCGAGGACTCGCTTTCCATGCGCTGATCCGCGCGTGTAAACCTGGCGCGCTACCGGGGTCGAGCCCACGAATCCGATCGAGGAGATTCCGGGGTGATCCAAAATAGCTTCTACCGTTTCGCGTCCGCCTTGAATGACCGTGAGAATTCCATCCGGAAGTCCTGCTTCCTTCATTAATTCTGCAATCAGGATCGAGGTGAGGGGGGTCTTATCAGAGGGCTTCCAAATGAAAGCATTTCCTAGGGTGATAGCGATTGGAATCATCCAGAGTGGCACCATCGCCGGGAAGTTGAACGGAGTGATACCGGCAACTACTCCAAGCGGTTCACGGCGATATTCACACGTGACTCCGCGTGAGACCTCCATTTTTCCTCCGCTTTCAATATTTTGGAGGCTGGTTGCGAACTCAGTGACCTCGATTCCCTTCATGACACCGGCGCGAGCCTCTGCAAGAGTTTTTCCAGATTCAGCAGAAATACGATGAGAGAGAAGTTCGATATCCCGAAGTAAGTTTTGGCGAAAACGGAACATGACCGCACAGCGTTCCTTGATCGGAGTGCGACCCCAGACCTTCGCAGCGGTTGCGGCCGACCGAACGGCCTCGTCAATATCCCCGGCGGTGGAATGGCCAACCCGGCCGATCACTCGCCCGGAGTACGGGCTAATGATATCGAACTGAGGCCCCGTAGCAGCCACCCATTTTCCACCGATGAAATTAGAGCAGGAAATGGGGGATTGGGGGAGCTGGACTGCGTTGAGCGATGCCGTGTTTTGAGTAGTCATAAGAAGGTAGGGAGTGTCGTGGAGGCCTTGAAAGGGGTCAAGCTGGTATTCATAGGAACTCGGCGGATTTAGGGGGATGAGCGAGCGACAACGGGGGAATCATCCCGGGTGCTTTGTGGAATGACGATCCGCGTGACGAGTCCAATTTCAAGGGAGTCGGAGACCTGGCAGTTTCCGAGGTGAGATTCTGAAGTCTGTGTCGCGACAGAGTCACTCCCGCTTTATTTAACTGGAGAGGTCTTCTTAAGGAGCGGGATGTCGAGGACCCTAAAATGGCCATCTTTGATTTCCCATTTCACATCGAAATCGAGCAAAGCAAATCCGTAGCGGGTTCCCTCCGCGCTGGGATGCCCTGGAGGCATTCGTCTTTTTTGAAAGGCTGGACGAGGATCAATTTCAAGCATTTCAATGATGAGATCGCGCAGACCTATAAATTTCTTTTGAATGTCATTCTGAATGATCTCGCTCAATCTGAGCTCGGACTCCGGCGAAAATGCGACCGGAGTTTTTGTGATTGGCTCGTCTGCCCAGCCGCCTTTTGTCCCGGAAATACTATCCGCATATTCTATATAGGGTTTAATATCTAATATGGGTGTTCCATCGAGGAGGTCGACGCCGCTGACGCGAATTTCAGGGCCACCTTTCGCATCCGGAAGGACCTCTTCAATTTTTACAACGGAGAGTCCGATCGGATTTGGACGATGCGGTGAGCGGGAAGCGAGTACTCCGACCTTTCGGTTGCCCCCCAGGCGGGGTGGCCGGATTCCTGGCTTCCATTTTTTAGCGTCATGCTCATGGAATACAAAAATCACCCAGAGATGGCTAAATCCTTCGAGAGAGCGGAGAGCGCCTTTGAGTTCTTCACCGGTATGATGCGGGAAGAGTTTAAGTGTACCCGTGGCGCCAGCGACCAAGCCGGGCTGCCTAGGAATACCGAACTTCTCTTTGAAACAGGTCTGAGCGATACCGATCGGTTCAAAGCTCCAGCTCTCGCGCTTCTTCATAGTTTATACTTACCCGAATCCCTACTCGAGGAGAACTAGGGCAGGGTCTTTTACTTGGAGGGATCCGGTTCCCAGCGTCGGATAATCGACCCCCTCGAAGGTCGTTGGTGAGCTCGATGCGGGTAGGGCGCTGAGCGTTGAGCTTCCATAGAGTTTGATCACGCGATTCTGGGGAGTCTCCGTGTCCAGAGTCGACCCAAGAAACCAGTAATTTTCTGAGTCGAACAGGATTGCGGCAGCCGAGCCGTGATTGAGAACCTCACCGATATTACTGTAGATGCCTTCAAGTGTTTCAGACGCGTACATCTCGACCGTCGTGTCGTCCCTGGCCATTGAAACGAGGAAGCCATCGCTCGTATCGCCTTTGATTAAATCAGGATCGTAAGCAAGTGGATCGCTCGAGGTCAAAGTAAGACTCACTCGCGAGCCCGAAGTGATCTGGAACCTGACTCCGACTCCGCTCGCTGTCTCCACGGCAGTCGAGAGAGTGCGTGTGCAGGGCAGGGTTTCGCAGGTCCTTGGGTCAGACGCCTTGACCTCTTCCGATTTGAAGAAGGCGACTACGATACGGTTGTCGCTCTCTCGAACGACTGGAGTAAGAGCGTACGTGGACTCAGTTCGGCTCGTCCCGTCATCGTCGATCAGCTCCAGGTTTTGGGCGCAAGAAAGGGTGCCTTGAGTGAGGTCGAGAGTTCTTACTGCTCCTGGGTTTGAATAAAAATAAAGAAGATCAGATCGGACGACAAGGTCGGTATCCGTTCCGCTAAAAGGAACCCAGTTCTCGACAATATTCCAGTTCAGGAGGTCGTCGGATTCCGCTAACCAAACTTGATAAGCCCCGCTTTCGTCGCATTCGGTGAGAGTTCCATTACAAGCTTGGAATGCAAGAAGTGCTCGTTTCGTGGGAAAGACATTTTGAGCAGTCGCTTCGCACGTGGTCCCACTCCCTAGATTTGTGGTCCCGCATCCGGAGAAAATTCCAACAGAGATCAAAAGAGTGATTCGAAGGGGTACCTTGTGCCTTTGATTGGGTCGCATGGACGGCTCCTCCTCAATTTGATGGTTCTGAATCAATATCAAGCCTTGGAAAGGACAACACTTTCGAATCGAAATCGAAATGGGGTTTCTCCGTCTCCAAGTGTCGCATGAATGTGATTTTGGGTTTCTATCAAATAGTCTGCTCGAGCTTTTTCCGAAGGAAGAGTTTTTAGGTAGGCAATATAGCGGGCCTGAGAAACGAGGAGACCCGTGAAGTCTGATGCCGTCAGGTGTTGCTCAGTTTCTAGTTTCGACCATATTACCCCTTGAACTTCTGCGTTCCCGGTCAGATTTCGCGTGAGATCGCGGAGACGCCCCCGTGGCTTCTGTTCTGGGAGTTTCCAGTGCAGGTTAAAGTTTCGTCGAATCCACTCATCAAAATCCGGCTGATGCTGGGTCTTCGGAAACTGGTACTCGCCAATGAGGATGCATCCACCGCGACCGAGGACTCGAAGGAGCTCCAGATCTGCTTGCTCTCGATCAAACCAGTGATAGGCCGATAATAAAGAGATCGCCTGAAACGACCCGTCTGAAAAAGGGAGCTTCTCGGCAGGGGCGACCGTCCAATCCGCAAGTTCCCCAAGACTCGATCGAGCAGCTGCGATCATCGCAGGATCGGGATCGCAGGCGGCCAGGCGCCATGAGTGATTTTTTGGGAATCCGATGGAAAGTGCGTTTGAAAGGGACTGCACGGATTGGCCCGCTCCGCATCCGACGTCGAGCATTCTTAAATGATGGGGGTTGGTATGCCCGATCTTCAGCAATAGCCCCTTAAAAAATTCGGTGGGATACAGGGGTCGATAGCGGGCGTAAGTCTGAGCGTCGTGGTTCACGGCTTTATTTCGAAACGCGGGAAAGTTGGGTCCCAAGGATCTCTACAGCCTGAACGAGCTGATCGTCAGTGAGGTAGGGCGCAGGTCCGAGTCGCAAGATATCTCCTCTGCGGTCGGTCCAAATTTCATTCTCTTGAAGTGCCGTAACCAACTCGCCCGCAAAAGGGCTTTTTAAAGCAAGGAAGCCCGCGATCTGCGCCGTAGGAAGTCGGAGATCGCGAGAGATCAAGCGTTCAGAAATTTTCAATCCGTCAAAGCAATGCGCCAAAATTTCAATCTGCTTCTGCGAGCGCGCTCTCAGGCGTTCAACGCTGAGTTGTTGATCCTCAAAAAACTGAAGGACGCGGGCTGCACGATAATGCGACACCGGATCGTAAGTGGCTCCACCGAAACGGGCCCCGGGGTAGCTCCCGTAGCTGACTGTCGCTTGCGGGGGTCCCCCAAGGGATTCATAATCAGCAAACCATCCCGTGATGACGGGGCGTAAGGAACAGTCGTTAGGAACTCTCAGAAAACAATTCCCTTCTCCGAACTGACAGTACTTGTAGCCCCCGCCCAGAATGAAGGCGGTCTCCAGCCCCTGCGGATCAAAGGGGACGACATTCAGATGGTGGTAAGTATCGAGAAGAAGGAGCGCTCCTTTATCTTGCGCAGCTTTTGCCAGCTCCGGCAGCCCGCCGGCGATTTGCCCCGAATCAAAAAAGACGGTGGACGTGATGATCAGCGCTGTCTTCTCCGAAATCGCTTCAGCAAGTCGCGAACCAGCCGAGTTCGTCGGTTGCGAAGCGATTCTACGAATCTGAATGCCTTCTTCTTCAAGGCGCGTGAGTTGCCGCCGAACCGTGTGGAACTCCCCATCAGTAACCAGGATCTCACGGCGTTCCTTCCAGGGGAGCGCTGAGAGGAGTCGGACGAGAAGGTCATGAGTGTTCTGAGCTAATGTAATATCGCCGCTGATTCCGCCCATCATCCTGCGGAAACCTTCGCGAACCAAATCGGCCTGTTCGAAGGCTTTACCCCACTTGTGATCGACG
>CANMSW010000009.1 GCA_947500275.1 Bacteriovoracaceae bacterium
CGAGAATGGGGATCTCCGCGCTTTTGCCCGTGAATACGGAATCCCGACGCTGACGATTGCACCGGCAATCGGTGGACGCTTTAGCGCGTTCTCTCCAGTAGGGCTCTTTCCGCTCGCACTCGCTGGATACTCGGTCGACGAATTCATGAAGGGCGCGGCCCAAGTTCGCGAGTCGACTGAAAAGGCGGTTTTCGAAAGGAATCCGGTCTTTGTTTTGGCTCAGGAGTTTCTCAAACACTCCCAAAAGCATCCCATCCACGTTTGCATGCCTTACTCTTCGCCCCTTCGAACGTTTGGCGATTGGTTCGTCCAACTCTGGGGAGAAAGCTTAGGGAAAGACGGTAAGGGCTTCACCCCGATTGCTGCCCTCGGAGCAACCGACCAACACAGCATCCTGCAGCTCTTGCGCGATGGACCCGACGACAAAGTCACATGCTTCCTGACTGTGGATCGCGTAGCGGATCCAGTCGCTATTCCTCGCACGCTTCAGGGTCTTGAAGCTGCGCGTTACCCGGCTTTTGCGCTCCTGCAAGGCCACAGCTTGCATGAACTCCTGATGACTGAATACCGGGCTATTTCGCTCGTCCTTTCAAAAGGAAGCCGCCCGCAATTCACGATTCAACTCGACCGCATTGACGAGCGAAGCCTGGGTGCCCTGTTTTTCTTCTACTGCACCCTCACGGCCGTAACGGGTACCCTCTGGAATATGAACCCCTTCGACCAGCCTGGGGTTGAGGAAGGGAAAGTCTACATCCGAGAATCCCTTCAGGCGTCAGCCCGAGAAAAGCTCGATGCAGCGGCGGCCGATGACGAAAACTCTCCAGTCAACCGACTCCGCCGTGGAAATCAGGGAACCGAATCTCAAGATTGGGAACCTTGACGCCCTCCTCAATCGAGCCTTACTCTTTTAAGGAATTCGGGGCACCTCTTCTGGGTGTCCCCTTTTAGAACAGGCGACCACGATCGACATGAGCGAAAATAACTCTCCTAAGAAAACCTCCGAGAATTCCGACGCCACCACATTGGTGAATCGTCAGGATCTTCAGATACTCAAAGAGAAAGAGTTAGAGCTTGCGAAGAATGTAGGCGCTTGCTTGATGATTGTTCGCGGCACCCCTCAGGGACACCGCTTCATGCTCAATGCGACCGAGATGACGATCGGTCGCGACCCCACGGTGGAAATCAGCATTTCCGATTCAAAGATTTCTCGAAAGCACGCGGTCATTCGCCTGGCTGAAGAGGGCGTCACGCTCACTGATTTAGGGTCGGCAAATGGAACGGAAATCAATGGAAAGCCCCTGAATCCGCACGAGACCGTCGTCCTGCAAAAAAACGACACCATTGCCTTGGGAGGAGAAACCCGTCTTGAGTTTCTCCCAGCAGGTGAAGTGAAGACTTTGGATATGGGCGAATTCAGCTCAGCCGTGAATACGGATGGGCTCACCGGTATTTTCAATAAGCGTTATTTAATCCAAGCCCTTGAAAACGAATTCAAACGTGCGAAAGCCATGCGCACTGCACTGAGCGTCATTTTCGTGGATCTCGATCACTTCAAAAAAGTGAACGATAACTTCGGACACGCCGCCGGTGACTTCGTCCTCAAAGAGTTCGCGAATCTTTTAAAAAACACCTTCGTTCGGCCTCGCGACTTATTCGCGCGCTACGGCGGTGAAGAGTTCGTCCTCCTGCTCTCGAACACTTCAGGTGACGCGGGCATGGTCATTGCCGAGAAAATCCGTGCTGCCATCGAAAGCAATCCCTTCATTTTCGAGGGAAAACGCCTCCCGGTCACGTCGTCCCTCGGACTTGCAGAGTTGAGCGAGAAATACGGCACCGCGGATGACTTCCTGAAGGCCGCAGACGCTTCACTTTATCAATCAAAGCAGTCGGGCCGAAACCGCGTGACTCGCGCGAGCTAAGAGCCCTGGCTCAACCCTCGGCCCCCGACTCAAGAAGGCAACTATTCTGCCCTTGCGAACTTTGGGACGGACATGATCTCTTCCGGCGCCTATGGGTTTGATTCAGGTACTTCCTCCACTCGTCGCTGAACGCATCGCAGCAGGTGAAGTTGTTGAGCGTCCTTCCAGCGTCGTCAAGGAACTGGTCGAAAATGCGCTCGATGCGGGCGCCTTGGAAATTTCGGTCGCCCTGGAAGCAGGTGGAAAATCCCTCATCGAAGTGACTGACAATGGCCGGGGAATGCAGGCCGAGGACTTGAAGCTTTCCGTTCTGAGACACGCAACAAGCAAGCTGCGATCGGTCGAAGACCTTGAAAAGATATCAACCCTGGGCTTCCGTGGTGAAGCGCTCCCCAGCGTGGCCGCAGTGAGTGAACTCACCCTCCTCACTCGCCCTCGTGAAATGGCGGAATCCTCCACTGCGTTTGAACTCACTGCAGCTCCGGACGGGACGGGCTCAGCGCCGGTTCGTGAAACGACGTTTGGACATTTTTTGGGTTCACCCCACGGAACCCGCCTTCAAGCGCGCGGACTTTTCGCGCAAATCCCGGCACGTTTGAAGTTCCTAAAATCTCAAGCGAGTGAAGTCGGACAAGTTCGCGAGTGGATGGAGCGTTTAGCACTCACGCGCCCGGATGTCGGCTTCCGGCTTTCAAGTGATGGACGGGTCGTGCTTAATTTGCGCGCGCCTGCTCCTGGCACTTCCCTCTTGGATGCCGAAAAAGATCGCGTCCGCGCCATTCTGGCGGACGGGGAAGACTACCCCATTCTGACGTTTCATGAAGAAGGTGATCTGCAACCCGGCATTCAAGTTCGCGCGCACTGGGTGCAGGGCTTAAGCACTCCGCAAACGCGAAAAATGCTCCAGATTGTGAACGGGCGTGCCGTCCGCGACCGCCTCATCCAACAGGCTCTACTTCACCCTTTCCGTCAGGCACTCCTCCCCGGACAATTCCCTGGCGTTCTCTTGCGCGTGGATTTGGACCCGAGTCTGCTCGATGTGAACGTGCACCCCGCCAAAACAGAAGTTCGGTTTTTAGAAAGCGGACGTATTTTTAAAGCCGTGGAAACGGCGGTGAGTAGCCTCATTGCCCGCCACGGAATCATGGGCTTTGCAGCCGGCTCGCGAACACGGGAAGAGGACGTTCCCCTGCAATCGCAGTCTCCTTTCGCGTCCTCGACCTGGCGCGCGCAGGAACCGACTCCTTTTGCAGCAAAAACTCCCGCGCATTTTGAGTCCCCTACGACGACCTACCGTCAGCAAGCACTTGAACTCGATCGCGGCTCTCTTTTTCAAGCCCAACCCACAGCGCCGGGGTTCACCACTTGGAGCGAAACCCCTCTCGCAGGTTCCCCATCACAATCGCCTCTTCCTTTGGATACACTGACCCCACAGCGAGAAAGCCCCCTCGCGGGCTCGCGCTTCGCGGGAATTCTCTTCAACACTTATCTGCTCTATGAGCGGGGCGGAGAACTTGCGCTCATTGATCAACATGCAGCCCATGAGCGCATTCGTTATGAAAAATTACGACTGCGGGTCACCGATCCCGCGCGTGCGGCCGCCCCTCAGCAACTTCTTTTGCCGGAGGCGGTCACGTTCAATCCCGACTCCCGGCCGGAGCTCGAAGCCCGTTTAGCGCTCCTTTCGGAGCTCGGTTTTGAGGCCGAAATTTTTGGAGAAAACTCCCTCCTCTTCCGCGCAATTCCTGGCGAGTGGGGCACCGATGAACTTCGAGTTCGCTTGAGAAACCTCGTGGATCGCTTACTGGACGCCGACGCTGCACAGCCGGACCAAGACGCTCGTGCGCTTTTGCTCGATGAAGATATCTTCGAACGGATCGCCAGCGAAGCATGCCACTCGGCAATCCGGGCGGGAGATCGCCTCGATCGTGAAGAAGCGGAACGCATGGTGGAGCAACTCTTCGCATGCGCTCACCCCTGGAATTGCCCGCATGGACGCCCGACGCTCGTGAAAGTCCCCAAAGGGCGCTTTGAGGAATGGTTTCAGAGGCGCGTGTGAGTGATCACCCTGAGAAAACGCTTCTCTTAAGCGGGCCAACCGCAAGCGGAAAAACGGGACTCGCGATTGAACAGGCACTCAAGAACGGCCGCACCGAGATCGTCAATGCGGACTCGCTCTTGGTTTACCGGGCGCTGGATATCGGCACTGCGAAGCCTACCCAGGGAGAACGCCAAGGGGTGCCCCATCACCTCATCGATATCTTAAACCCAGACCAAGAATTCACGGCCGCCGAGTTTCGCACGCGGGCGCTGCAGGCCATTCAGGAAATCCAGCACCGCGGAAACCGCGCCATCGTGGTCGGCGGAACAGGCTTCTATTTGAAAGCATTGCTCTTTGGAATTTGGGACGCCCCCAAGGCGGATCCAGTCTTACGCGAGGAGCTTGCTCAATTCGCTACGCAGCACCTTTTTGAAGAGCTTTCACTGAGGGACCCAGTCTATGCGAAGCGAATTGGTCCCAACGATCGTTATCGACTTACTCGAGCGGTCGAACTCCTCAGAATGACGAGTAAGACGCCGACTGAAATTGAATCCGAGCAAAACACGACACCCGACTCGACGATGGAACTGAAAATTCTAGATCGTCCGGACGAGGAACTTGAATCGCGAATTCAAACCCGCACCAAGCAGATGATCCAAGAGGGAATCATCGAGGAATACCAACGAGTCCAGACTCAATTCGGCGAGGTTCGCCCTTTGCTAGCCGTAGGTTACCGGGAAGTCGGGAGATATCTTACAAACACTCTACCGGAAGGACGCAAAGTTCGTCCGGGCCTGGCAGGACTCGAGGACGAGATCAATTTGGCGACTCGCCAACTTGTGAAGTCCCAACGGACTTTTTTTAGGAATTTGCAGAAGCGGGTCAATCCCACGGATTGAACAAGCAGCGATCATCGATCCTCAGATGACGTTCGAATGGCGCTTGAGTTTATCAGACAACTGGCGAACCACCCCTTCGAGAATTTTCATTCCGAGTCGTGGCTCAATCTGCACGAGCGCCTCAAACTCCTTACGGTGAATCGAGACCAATCTACAACTTTCTGAAGCAACAACGGTGGCAATGCGCTTCTCGAGGGTGAAGAAGCCCATCTCGCCGATAATATCATTCGCCCCGAGCCTCGAAACTCTCTTTCCGTTCATGAGGACATCCGCTTCGCCGTCCAAAATGATATAGAGTTCTTCGCTTCCGGATCCTTCCTGGATGATCGTACCGCCCTTGGGCACATTCTTGTGCCCTAAAAGCCCTTGCAGCCGAATCAGCGCTTTCTCATCTTGCTGAAGACTTTTCAGAAAACTCAAAGACCTCAGAATCTCGATCTGCTTCTGAACATCGATTGGAATCCGCCGCAAAGGCCTTTCGTTCGCTGTACCTTCCACAAACTTCAAGACGATCCCGCACAAATTGTCTTCGACATTCTGTCGCCACGAGTTTTCAACGAGTGCTTCTGAAACGGAAGTCAGATCTTGAGCCTGGGTCAATAAGGAGTGCCCCACCCTTCCAGACTCAAAAGCGTCCGAGACCCCATTACTGCAGAAGAGAAAGACGTCGCCCGTGGCCACCTGATTGCAATGAATGACCAGAGGAACGCTCTCTGTATCGCCGATGGAGCGGGTCAGACGCTTCTTGAAGATGGGATTGACCGCAGCTCCCTTGGGTAGGGACTCCAACATTTCTTCGTAATACGTGTGATCCTTGGAGAGGCAGTGGAGCTGACCATCCCGAGCCAGATAAAGCCTGGCGGAGCCGACGTGAGTCCAAACCAGGTGATCTGCAACACAGATTCCTGCAATCAAGGAACTCGCGGTGGGCGTGCGAAGCTTCTCAACACGGCTTTCACTAAAAATTTTCTTTGCCGCCTCTTGAACCGCCTGTCCAAGCTGCCGCTGCACTTCCGCTTTATTTCTCGGACTCGCTTCATCACGGTAGGCACGAATCTTAGAAAGGTCTTTCCTGATCTCGCTGCGGATAGTTTCAGATAAGGTCTCTGCCGCCCATCTCCCGTCTTTGGACTTCGATCCGTCACAAACAACGAAAAGTGAAATCTCCTCGTCGATCAGGAAAAAATCTTCCGAAGTCGTTTGCTTGTAACCGACATTCTCAAAGCCGCGAACAAGAGTACGCATCCTGTAATTCTGAAACAGGTGCCACTGCAAGTAAAGCCGCCCGAAATGGGATCGCCCGTCCCTGTCAAAACCCTGTCATTCACAGTGGGGGCGCAATCTGCTCCTGAAGGCTAATGATCCGCAGCTTACTTGCCGGATGAAAAGCTCCGGTATCCTGATACTCACTCCCGTTTGGACACGGAAGAACTTCCGTAAAGAAAAGCCAGCCGGGTAAATTCTTACACGCGGCCTCGAGCTTATGGACCGCTGCCATCGCACTCCCTGAGATCGTCCAAACCCCGTTCAGAATGTCTCGTGTCGTATCTCCGAACTCTACGCAGAGGCGAATACAAGGATCACCTCGCCCCTTCCATACTTCAGGAAAAGCGGAAGCCATCAGGGTGCGAAGGCATTCATTCAGGCGATCTCCGAATCCTTTTGCGTTCAAAACACTCGATAAATTTGGGCTATCTAAAGACGCCGTGAAGAAACAAGCATCCCAAACAACCAACTGCAAGACAAAGCCATGGTGTTCGGCGATCTTGCGAATTTCGGGCTCTGCCGATTTCATGAAGGACTTCCAAGCTTCGGCACCATAACGAGTTGCCAAGTTCGTACTGCCACGAATATCAGACATCAAGAGAAGCCCATGGTCTCTTTCCATGACGACATGACCACTGAGCAGCTTTTCAGCAATATCAGGTCGGGCCAAGTCGCTCAAAACCTGATGAGCTCGACAAGAAAGAACCGCCCTTGCGACATACGCTTGAAGTGCCATCACGACGAGATTCAAACCGGCTTGCGCGGCCGAATTAAAATGACCGAGAGTCCCACTTTCAATCCAAAGCACACCCCAAACACTTGAGGAAGCCGCTTCATGGAGCTGGGCTTCCTTCGATTCGACCCTAGCGCCAATGGGAAGGGCAGCGGCACTCTTAGCCCCTGACATCCGAAAAATTTCTAAACTTCTGGCATGAAGCACACCCTTCAACCAGGAAAGATCCGAGACTGTCACAATTCTATTCTCGTTGACGGCCACTGGCATAGGACCCTGAATATTCTCTGAAGAAGCGTAGAAATTCGTCTCTTGATATAAATTTTCCACTTCACTTGAGAAGCCCGATGTCACTTTGAGATCAAGCTCGCGGGTATTCGGATGCACCCGCGCAAAGAGCACGCCACTTTCCAAGCGCCGAGAAAGAAGCGCAGCAGCCGCTGCCATGTACTCCTGAACATCCGTTCGCCCTGAAATCGACTCGGACAGTTGATTGAGCTCACTTCCGACGCTACTGCACAGACGATACCACTCGTCATTTCGCGCATGAAGTTCCGCGCGCAAAAGTTCCGCTAGATACGAGCCCATCAACTGAACCGCGAATTCGGCCAATTCAGGAGCCTGTTTGGGTGACAAAAGCGATTCTCGGTAACCCGTCAGCGCAAAAGCTGCAAAGGGTTCTCCCTCACGACAAACGGGGATCACGCTGAAATATCGCCCCCGATTCCCTCGGGATGGCTCTTGCCCCTTCCGAAGTCGATAGGCGAGCTCCGACTTCTCATCGATATTCCAGAGGGGCGATTGAGAGGTCAAAGCCTTCGAAAAAACATGAGGGACCGAATCAAGGAAGACCTGCTCTTCCACCCAGTCGCCCCCCCCTGAGCGATCCCATGCGATCAGACGGGCGGACCCTCCCGGGTGGGGCTCAAGCAGCGTGACGCGATTCACATCAAATTTCGTCGCGAAACTCTTCAGCAATCCTGCAGCGTCCTGTGGCTTTACGAGACAGACCTCTTGAACGCTTCGCCACCAATTGAGCACGCCGCCGATGGCGGCTGACTTCCTCAGGTCATCTCGGAACTCCAGAAGCAGCAGCCCTGTGACAAAGAGAAGAGTTAAACTTCCATGGGGTGCATAGGGAAGGTTCTGCAACTTGAGACACTCGATCACCAGACAGACGCCAAAGAGTGTTAAACTGATTTTCCGGTCACGCGATCCACCGTAGACTGCAAAAACGACAAGCGAAAGTCCCCACACGGTCAAGATTTGAGCAAAAAAAGAAGTGAGACAAATAGTGACTAAAACCCCAAGCAGGGCGTTTATGCCTGGAATCCCGAAAAAAATCGGCCGCTCAAGCTGTAACAAGGCCTTCCGGAGTAAAGGATGCGTCCGGGGACTCGCTGAGAATAACGCCAGCACAGGCCCCGTATGAGCCATTAGAGATATAATATTACTGATTCGAATAAAAATCAGAGACGTCGAAGCCACAGGAAACAGAATTTCTAAGAGACCGCTCTTCATGATGGAAAACGCCACCCAGGGAGTCGCGTGACTCCGCCATTCCGATTCATTCGCGTCTTTCAGCAGTGCTGGCTTAAGAATCAGTCTTTGAACCAGAAAGCAGATCAGAAGCAAAATACTGAGGATTAAGTAAAGGTCCGCGGCAAAGAACTCGACCGTGCGCTTGAGAAGCGCGATGGAATTCGACTCTCCGACTGCCAATCGCCCACCAATGTGACCTGACCTTTGAAAGTGCGGAGGCGACCAGGCTTTTACTAAAATATCACCCTGGCACACAGGCCTCTCAAGCGAAAGGGACTGATAGGTCGACTGAAGCTCCAGCGCTCGTGATGCAGAACCAAGATCCCCAAATACCGAAGAGGGCGTGTCCTGGCCTTCACAGAAGACCTCGGTGGCTGAAAGAAGCATTCCAATCCCAAGCGCCTCGGCTTTCACAGGAGCCGAATTCAGAATTTCACGCGGGATCAAATACGCGTTCTTACAAACCAAACGCTCGCGCTGAGGGGCAGTGCAAGGCTCCTCATAACTCCGCAGGCTTCCGAGGATTTGAATCTTCGACGGAGACAGGAAAGAAACATAAGACGGAAGCCACTCTGCCGAATAGGCCACTAGTAGGGCTGTCAGGAAGACCATCAGTCCCCTCACGACTTGCTCCTCTTCGAGAAGTAATCGAGGATTCTGGGGTGTCCGATGATCCAGTTCATCAGCTTCCTGGACTTCGAAGTTGAAACCCCAGCCGCTTTGGCCTCAGTCGTCCCCTGGGATATCGGTTCGAGCACTCCTGGAAAGGAGAAACCAAGCCCAAGCGCTCGACTCCTCAAATCCCTAAGGAAATCGGTTTGTTCCGGTCCTTCAAGGGGGCGAAGCGCAGAATTCGAAAGGGGTAAAATCCAGGGCACATCGAACGTTCGGTGTGGACTACTCCCCACCGGAAACCGACTCAAGACGGCTAGGCGAATATCATCACCGCGAGTCATCTTCAGGTAGCGACGGTCAAAGGAACCCTTGCCCTCGGCGATGGAAGACCTGAGCCCCGGCGACTCGAAGCTCTCCACGCAAAAATCAAAGGCCCGCGCAAGCGGCATGACCCCAGCCCCTTGGAGGAACTGACTCATTTCATCAATCAGACTGTGGTCGCTTCCTTGAATTTCGGTGATCTCCCAATCCGGCTCCAACGACTGAGCCGCAAGCACCTTGGGCATTCTCGTATAAAAAGCTTTGAGACTTGCACTGACGAACCGACTCCCCTCCTGCTTCAAGAATTCATCGTACCCTTTCCAATAAGGGTGCCCGTCATTCCAGGTCAGGATGACGCGAGGACAAGGTGAAGAAACGAGACAATAGTCGCGAAAGCTCGTCAAAAAATCGGGTAGAAAATCATCCGATATTTTGCGTTCTGAAAACGGGGAGCCGGCCAGGTCCCCGACATGCCATAAAGAATCCCCAATCCTGACCGCTCCAATGTGTCCCCTGGCATCACCCGAGTGCGTTCGCTCAATCCACCGATGCAACCAAGAAGACTCAGAAATCCCAGAAGACAATCCGGATTGAAGAGCAAGCGCTCCCGCCTTATTCAGCCGGAGATACTCCGATGAAAACGCCCCAGATTGACAGAACAACTCGATCAGGTCTGCACCAGTTGCCGTAGTCCGGGAGGTCGGGACATCCGACCCAGAAGGCAATCTCCGTAGCCACTTCAGCCTGTCCGCGGCTTCTGCTGAACTAATCTGAAACCGCAGCGTAGTATCCCGAAGTTCCGATGACGCGGAGGCTGTCAGCAGCTGAAAAACCAGCGAAGTCCCTACTTCGTTAACACCTACCCCTAAAGGAAGCAGATGAATATCATGTGGATCAACGAGTTCGGCTGAAAAGCCAGCCACCGAGAGTTCAGAAATTTTCAACCGAATCAAGTGCGCATGATTCAGCGGCGAACAGACTTCGATCACGATAGAACTTTTTTTTCTCGGAAACCGTCGTCGTTCCGCCCCGTATGGAAGAAGACTCGGAGTCGATGGGCTCTCAAGTTGAATGCCAATCCTATAATGAACGTCACCCTGAGCCCCAGACGTCCGGGATAAAACCTGCATGTATTTTACGAAGCCATTTAAATGCAATCTGCCCTTGGGCAAGACGACCCCGCCTCGAACACGCGACTCGATACTCAGAGGGAACTCGGCAGGAAGAGAGAGCGTCCCCCCTACTCCTTCGGATGAATAATCGTCGATCTGCATGCAGGCTTCGGAGTGCAGCCCCATGGAACTTATTGCTATATTTGCTACAAAATCCGTCTTGGACTGAATCGAATGACGCCGCCATTCTCGAAGATTCTTGAGTTCAAGCGCAGGAGGAATCAGCGTCTCAACTGTTCCTTCTCGAAGCGATGAGAGTCGACCCGACCACTGAGCAATAAAAGAAGGAAAGGAGCACTCAAAGTGAACATCCATTCCGTCCAAATCGACGAGCGAACCCGCAGGAAGAACAGCCTGTTGAAGTTCTATTCTCAGTTTTCTCTCTGCTGTTCTTTCGCGTGTAGACGACTCATCCACTGAGGCAATGTAACCAATATAAGTCCGATTCCCTGCGAGCAGCGTGATTCGGCGCTGATGAAAGAGCGCTTCACGAAAGAAGCCTGCGATCAGCCTTGAATCATCCATGCGCGAGTTTGTGGCATTCAGGGATTTCACTGGGCATCACTCCAGGAAGGCTTCTTCGTTCCTGCGCCTTGCTTCAAGTCCCATCCGGGCTGCACGGTTCAACCGCTCGGAGTCCCGTTCTGAAGGCTCGGCATCGAAGGCCTCGATCCACTGGAGGCGAGCCTGGACGAACGCCTCGGGTGTAATGTCCGGAGTTTTCTCAAGCAGATAAGCACAGAGTCCGAGTCGACGCGCAGCCACTTTCAAAATCGCTCGAGCATCTTGCTGTGCTGGATCAGCCCTGAACTCCAGTGTCCCATAAAGTTTTGGTCGAATGATCTGGAGATCTCGTACCCGTCTAAAGAAGTAGTCGATGCTCTCATCGGGCAGAGTCTTTGTTTCGATCAACGTTTGCCCCGCCCACGGCTCCGTGGGACCTCCAGACAAAGGCGACCGAAGAAGAGCATCAACCCAATTTGATATCGACCAGACAGAAAGATCCGGATATCCGGCCAGTGGATACCCCTCGAAAACTTTCTTAAAAAGAGTCCAACGTTGCCTCAGGAAGCCCCTGCAGTCACTTCGTTGGTCGACTGGAACACCCGCAATCAGCAGGGCGGGTTCGAAAAGATGAAGATTCGCAACCAAACTGGGGTTTTCCCACCACCGAGTTCCACCTATATGTGTTTGGGTAGCCGCAATGACGGATGCGTAATTTGTGGCGTCCTGACAAACGGACTGACGCCGCTTTTTGAAAAGCTCGGCCCGATAATACCTGAGATCCTGAAAGTCCTGAATTGCACTTAAGACACTCGCATCAGAGGGCTTCACATTCAGAACAGAGCTGTCAGAGACCTGACAGTTCACTTCCAGTGCCACCGCATGAAGGGAGTCGAGTGTGACTGCTATCAGCTCGTAGAGCTCTTGAAGACTTTGAGTGTAGGTGAAGGCGATCTCGAAAAGATGCGGATGATGATCGTATTTGACGGCAGTGTACCGCCCGTCGGGATGATCTCTTGAAACCCGCCAAAGGGTCTGTCGTCCCTGAAATTCAATCGTCTGATGGATATGCCATCCAGGAAGTCTGCTCAAACACTCGAGAAACGCCTGGCCCTCCTCGTGAGTGCAGGGCGCACCCTGGGCGTTCATCAAGAAGAACTCATGCTCCACTCCTATGGTGAGTGCCTGAGTTCCAGAGTTCCCGGCTGGAAGGCGTGATAATCTCTCTAGGATCTGGTTCTTCAACTGGTTTGCGTGCATCCGAGTATTTTTTCGGTTTTCGAGCACTTAGACTTGAGACCCAGTTTCAATGGGTCCCTTCCCGATCTACATGACTTGGAACAACCAGAAATATGCGCCGAGTCAAACTCGAACGGACGAACGCAGTGGTCCGCCAATCGTGACTCACATTAACCGATGAGGGAGACTTTCGATCCGGCCCGCTTGGGTCACTTCGAGGTAATCCATTTTCCGCTGAAGCTCGCGGATGGTCGAAGCACCACCATAAGTGAGGCCTGACCGAAGTCCACCGATGATATCACCGATGATGTACTCCTCGTCTTCACGGTAGGGAACTTCCACCGCAACGCCTTCGGCGGTCTTCCACTCAGGCATCCCGCCCATGAAGTCTTCCTGCGCTTCACGGCTCGCCATCCCGCGGTAAGCTTTCACTTTACGTCCATCGTTCTTCGTCAGCACTTCACCTGGCGTCGGCCGAGTTCCGGAGAGCATCCCGCCGATCATGACGAAGTCAGCACCGAACGCGAGCGCTTTCACAATATCACCGGCTGCACGAAGACCGCCGTCAGCGACGATCGATCGATCGGTTCGCGCGCATTCCAGGATCGAAGTCAGCATGGGAACCCCGAAGCCGGTCTTAATCCGAGTTGAACAAACGGAACCGCCACCGATTCCCACTTTAATGATATCAGCACCACAGCTCGACAGGTAATCGGCGCCTGCGTAAGTAGCGACGTTTCCCGCCATCAGACAGCGATCCCCTAAAACTTCCCGAAGGCGCTTCAAGGTTTTGCCGACGTATTTGGCGTGCCCATGCGCCACATCCACACAGAAGTGATTGGCGCCTGCGTCCCGCAGGGCCTCAGCGCGTTCCAGATCTTTTTCGCTGCAACCCAAACTCACGAACGTGGTCGTTTTGCAGGCTTTAAATTCTTCCACGTTTTTATCGACCGTCATGAAGCGGTGAAGGACGCCCGAGCCGCCCATCTTTCCGATGAAGTTGGCCATCCCGCTTTCCGTGACAGTGTCCATGTTAGCGGTCAGCACGGGTAGGCCGAGCTTCAATTTACCCGTCCGGTCGGTCATCGAAATATCGACCATCCTCCGCGATTCGTAGTGGTTGTAAGATGGAACCAAAAGAACATCGTCAAAGGTAATGGCGCGTTTGTTCGACATAGCCTGGGGTATGACCCGTCTTGATGCAGCCCGTCAACGGGGTTTTTCTAGGCGATTCATTTAAGAATTACTCCTCTCGCTTGCAGAAGCCCCCAAGCTCGTCGATGCTCCCGTACCTCTATGAAAACCACTCCCATCAGTCAGAATCGGATCCTGAAGTTCACCCTCGGGGCTACCCTCGTTCTCGGACTCGCGGCCGGGGCCCTTTCCTACTTGCCAGCCCAATGGGTCCTCCCCGGCCTTTATTCCACTTATGCGTGGCGCTCGGGTGTGCACGGCACCACGGTTCAGACCCCCGAAGGCCTGATCGACGCGATGGAGGGGGGAAGTCCCCGGACAGACCGTTTGCCGGTGCTTCTGCTCCATGGCTTCGGCGATTCGAAAATCTCCTTTGTCCAAGCCGCCCAGTGGGTCACTCCGGAGTTTCAGGTTCTGATGCCCCAATTTCCGGGTTTCGGAGAGAGCCCGAAGGACCCGAAACTGAACCATTCCATTCGGGCTCAAGTGGACCGAGTCCGGGCACTCCTGGACGCAAAGGGCTGGTCGCAAGCCCATCTGGTCGGAAATTCGATGGGGGGCCATATCGCGGCTGCATTCGCCCTTCGCTACCCGGAACGAGTCGGAAAACTGATTTTACTCAGTCCAGCCGGACTCCTGGTGGATGACCCCATTCCCTACCGTCCTCAGACCCAGGCGATTGCAACTGAGGCGGACTTCGACGCTTATATGGGTCAAATCTTCCACAAAACGCCGTGGGTCCCTCGCCCCTTCAAAATGGACTTCATTACGAAAGCCGCCCAGGGCTTCCAGTGGCTCCAAAAAGTTCGCCAAGAGATTCGCGAAGGCGAAGACTATATCTTAAACGATCGAATCGCCGAGATCAGTGCCCCGACCCTCATCGTGTGGGGTAAACACGATGGCGTCGTGCGTGCAGTCCACGCACCCCTCTGGAAAGAAAAAATCCGCAACTCACGCCTGATCGAATTCGAGGACGCGGGCCACTCGATTCAGTACGAATACCCTGAACGCACGGGCACCTTAATTCGGGACGAACTCTTGGAGTCGACTTCGAAATGAAGGCGACACGTCCACCGCTCATCACCGTCACCTGGCCGTGGCCCCTGAAGAAACTTGATCAATTGGCGAAAGGACGAGTTCGTTTTCAGTACTCAGATCCGTCAAAGAAGGCCGCTTTTAAAAAGGCACTCCAGGAAAGTGAGGGTTTAATTGTGCTCTTGAACCACGCGGTTCGAGAGGACCTCTTAGCGGGAGCACCCCGACTCAAAGCACTGGGCACCTACTCCGTAGGAACGAACCACATCGACCCAGTCGCCTGCGAAAAGCGAGGAATTCGGATCATCAACACGCCCGATGTCCTCACGCGTTCCACGGCCGAACTGGCGCTCGCACTTCTCATGGCTGCTGCGCGACGCCTTCCTGAAGGCGAAGCCCTCTGCCGCAAAGGAAAATTCAAGGGTTGGGCGCCGGATCTTCTTCTCGGTCTCGAACTGAAGGGGCGTCACGCGGTGTTGTTGGGCGAAGGGAGAATCGGACGGGAAACGGCGAAGCTTTTTCATGCTATCGGGATGAGCATCGAGTTCATCACGCGAAAAGATAAAGCCATTGATATACGCAAGAAACTCGGACGAGCTCAAGTGCTGAGCCTCCACTGCCCACTCACGAAAGAGACTCACCATTGGTTGAATGCACGAAGGCTTGCGCTTCTGCCGCAGGACTCAGTCGTCATCAATACCGCTCGCGGCGAAATCATCGACGAGAAGGCCTTAATCAAGAGCCTGGCCTCGGGAAAACTTTTCTCCGCAGGGCTTGATGTCTTCGAGCAAGAGCCCCTGATTCCTCAAGCCCTTCGCAAACTCCCTCAAGTCGTCTTGGCACCCCATCTGGGGAGCGCAACCCGCGCGACTCGAGAAAGAATGCTCGAGATCGTAGTCGAGGGTACCATCTCGGCTCTGGTTAACTGAGTGCCCGAGAGGCATCAACCCGTGCGCCGAAGCTCCCGGGGCAACTCCAAGATCCGAATTCGCACCTGCGCATGGGCGCCCGAAAGTAAGAAGTCCGTGAGACCCGGATTCTCGGAATAAACCCGAAACGCATGTTGCGCGATCACGCGCGTGGCTTCGCGCTCGCTCCGCTGAAACTCTTCGATTCTCATTTTGGATTTCAGCCACTGCACTCCGTGATCAAGAATTTCCTCTTTCACGAAGGGCTGCGTAATCAGGGCTTCGACAAAATCCCCGAATCGCTCTTCTTCCTCAAACTGCTGATCTCGGGCGACGTAAACATCCTCGAGGGCGCAAAGCTCACCCTCGCCGATTGAACGTTCAAGCTGCTCGATCTCGTGGTCGTCGGAAATTTGGTCGACGAGGACGGGGCAACCGCCTTCGACGCGTACAACTAAGGCAACCGTTCCAGTGCGGCTCATGGCCACAACTCCTTCGCTGCAGATGGCGTCCCGCCGGTTGTGCGCCAAACGGGGCTTGATGGTACCACTGCTGCTTCTAGAGGCCTATCGGCTTGGCCCCCAGGCGTGGAGGAGTGAATTAACATTCACGGATAAGCCGATAAGTTCTCGGGGGTTCTGGCGACCCAGGGGTACAGGATTGGGGGGCCGGGCGAGAACTGACCGACCCTCAGCCCTCCGAGCCCCCTCTTTGCTCATTTACCCCTCAAAATAAAGGAGGGCGAACCGGCTCGACGTGGTCGGGGAGCCCACCCAGACGGTCAGGGGCCCCGCGTTTGGGATCACGAACTTTCGACCTTCGATAAAAGCTCCGGGGCGGAGATTGGCAGGGGAAGCCACCCAGTTGAAATCCGGATGGGAAGCCGATCCCACGAAGATCCGCCGGAGATCGGGATTGCCGCTCAACGGGATGAGAAGAACGTTTGCAGTGGCACCGGCATTTCGTGTGACCAAATGGACGGGAATAGTTTTTCCCTTTGATGCTTCCAGATAGATGACCTGGACCCCGTTGGAGCTTGAAGTCGAGTCGATCACTTCCTGGCGGGTGACATAGTCGACGACGGTCTTGGGCAGGGAAAGGGGCAGACAATCGGCGCAATTAGGAATGATGGGCATTTTGATATCTCCTTGGGTTCTTGTTCTCTTCGAAACCAGGAGCAAGGTCGGTGCCGGCGATCCGTGGCCTAATGGTCTCAAATCCCACGCGGAAGTCCTTGGAATTCCAGGAAAGAGCCGGGAGGATCACCTACCCTTGCGTTGATTTTTAAGGGATGCGGCTATTGTTTTTGCAGATCTGCCACAACGCCATGACAGGGAATTGCGGGATTATCGAGCTGGCGCCTGCATGCCCACCCCGATGTGCTCCTGCCCCTTGCCTACTCCCTTCGATTCAGGCTAGTGGTCGTCCCCATCATGAGCGGCACTAATCCCTACATCCCGACACCCAAGATCGAAAAAGCCCAAAGCAAGTTCTCCATCGAGTTTCGAGGGGCTGATCCCTCGCTGAACCGAGTGATTGAACTCGATCCTGCTGCTCTTCCTTCGTCCGGCACTGGGCTTCCCGGAAGTATCTTGGACATCGCACTCGCCGCTGACATTGAAATCGACCACGCTTGTGGCGGGGTCTGCGCTTGCTCCACGTGTCACGTCATTGTCCGCGAAGGCCTCGCCACGTGCAACGAAGCCGAGGAAGCAGAAGAAGACATGCTCGATAAAGCCCCAGGATTGACCGCCCAGTCTCGGCTCGCTTGTCAATGCGTCCCCAATGGCAAAAGCCGCTTAGTGGTCGAAATCCCGAACTGGAACCGCAACTTGGTTCGCGAAGGTCACTGAGAGCGGCGCCTCTCCTCTTTTTCTCGCTCCATGAGCTGCCCCCGAATCGTCATTGACGCCTAGGTCTCGTAAAAGTACTCCACGCCGAAATTTGGGGGGCACTCTGAGGTCAGCCTGGCAGACGTCCACCCCGAAAAACGCACGCGGAGAACCGATAAAATGCGTCCCTCGATTCAAATCTCAGCCTGCTCCTTGATCGCCGCTTTGGTCCTCCTTTCTGCCAAATCCCAGGCGGGCTCGGCACCCATTAAGGTCATCAAAAAAACGATCCCTATCCCTCAGACGCTCACCCTCGACCGGGCCCTTGAATCCATCGAAGACATCCCGGCCCTATTTGACCGCTATCAGCCCGTTGTCCCCTGGGTTCCAGGTGTATCCATGGAGATTCAAAAAGAAGTGATATCGCGAGGGCGCCCCGCGCAAGTCGCCCTCAAGCTCGACGGTACCGCTCCGTTCGTTTCGAACGGAATCCACGAGAAAGCATTGGTCTCTGCTACGGTCGAGGACAGTCCCTGCAGCGGGAACACTCTTTTCTCGTTGGGCCGCAAAATCAGACTCGATTTCCACGGTTCCTCAAAAAACGTCGAGCGCCGAGTGGACCGAATCGAAATTCAAGTCTGTGCGACGCCCGGTAACAACGGAGCTTCGAACCTGACGGCGACCGGCAGCCTTTATGAAGGCTACCTTCCCATCGACCCGAGCAAGTCCGGCACGGCCGAGAAAATAGCAGCAACAGCTATTCAGACGGCTTTCCTAAAGCAGGTTGAACCGATGGTGGACGCGGTTCAAGACCTCTGGAAAGAATTGCCCCGATAAGTCTGGAAATTCTAGGCAGAGGGAATAGTCCCTGCACCCCGTTTAGGGTGATATGCCTTTCTCTAATCGCAAGCAGGCAGGCCACGAACTCGGACAAGCCCTTCTCGCCCACCATCCAGACTGGCTCGGAGCGAATGACGTCATCATTGCTGCGCTGCCGCGCGGAGGGCTCCCCGTCGCGGCTGAGGTGGCCGGAGTGTTGGAGCTTCCCATAAGGCTCCTCTGTGTTCGTAAAATCGGGGCGCCTCAAAATGAGGAACTGGCAGTCGGAGCCATTGCCGACCGGAATGCCGTATGGTGGAACGAGCCACTTATCGAATCTCTTCAACTCACGCAAAAAGACCTCGCTTCCACCCTGAAGCGGGAAAGAAAAGAACTCGAGCGACGCATCCGCGTGCTGAGCCCTTCGTCGAATTTAGATGCCTTGAAGTCCAAAACAGTCGTCATCGTCGATGACGGAGTCGCGACCGGTGCAACCCTTCGAGCCGCTCTCATCTGCGCGCGCGACGCGGGGGCAAGTAAAATTGAGATCGCGACCCCGGTCGCGTCACGCGGGACTCTAGATCTCATTCTCACCGAGTATTCTCATCCCCCTTTTTCGCAAGGCGCTCTCCACCGGAGGCCATTTATTGGATCTCTGGCTCTTGAGACGCCCGATGACTTTTCTTCGGTGGGTGAATGGTATGAGGACTTCCCACAGCTGAATGATACCGAAGTCCTATCGATTCTCCAGGAAGCTCCAGGCATTCGAACGCTTCATGGTTTCATTCCACTCGCCCCCCCCCAAGGAGGTGAACTTCGATATCAGTTACAATGGCCCGAGCAGCCGGAAGCTCTCGTCGTGTTCGCGCATGGAAGTCTCAGTAGCGCGGCAAGCCCGCGAAACAATCAAGTCGCCCTTCAATTCAGAAGCGCAGGATATGCCACGTTTTTATTTGATCTCCTCACGGAGGAGGAATTTGCGCACCGAGCCCATGTCTTTGACATTCCCTACCTGACCGAACGCCTTATCCTTGGAGCTGAAAACGCCTTCCGTGAGATTCTTGCTCGAACCCACTCAAAAAAATCCATTCCGATCGTACTGTTTGGCGCCAGTACCGGCGCTGCTGCGGCGATCAATGCGGCCGCAAAGCTCCGGATTCCTCCGCTCGCAGTCCTGTCGCGGGGAGGACGGCCTGATCTCGCCGATCCAAGCGCCTTGAAAACAGGAACCACCCCAACCCTTCTCCTGGTCGGGGCTCTCGATCGAGATGTCATCCCGTTAAACGAAGACGCCTTCGAAAAAATGAAAGCCCACCGCCCTTGCGAGCTGCATCTCGTTACAGGAGCTACCCACTTATTTGAGGAGCCGGGCGCCATGGATGAAGTCGCCCAACAGTGTATTCAGTTCATTTTAAAAAGCCTGAAGGGGCTTGGAGTGAAAGCAGCCTAGCGGTGGCCAGACCCATTACCGGATGTAGATCTTCATCAGAAGCATTTGCCCAATTGAAGGAGCATTGCCATTCCCTCGCTCATTGGCGGAACCCAGGGAAGGGCAAGCGCCTCTCCCTTTTTACCCAGCCAAGAGCGGATCTCTTCTAAAAGTTCCAAGTCGTGCTGACGCCACTTGAATTCTTGAGCTTCAAATTCCTCGAGCTTTTTCCAAGACGACTCGAGCGCCGGACTCTCAAAAGAAGCGGGACGACCGGGACTCTCCCGCTCAACTCCATGACTCCGATTCAGTAAGATTCCTGCGACTGGAAGCCCCAGCTCTTGAGCCCGATCTAAGAAAAACTTCGCTTCAACACGAGCCGCTTCAAGAGGTGATGTGACGATCACGAACGCAGAGCGAGCGCTGGCCAAGTAAGACCTCGTATGAGCCAGGTCCTCATTCAAGGATCTAAAAATCCCTGAAAACAGCCCAAAGAACTCTTCCAAATCGGTCGCCAAGTCCTCACCCAGTACCCCAGCGATCACCTTCTGAACCATGTTCGAGGCGGCCCTTCGAAAAAACCCCCGCTCACTCGGAAGAAACAACTTAAAGATCCGCCCCTCGAGGAACTCGGCAACGCGCGACGGAGCATCTAAAAAATCAAGAGCGTGGCGCGAAGGTGGCGTATCCAGCACAATTAAGTCATAGGCAGGGTCCATGATATACCGATGCAGTGCCTTCATCGCCGTATATTCTTGCATGCCGGCAATCATGCGCGTGGCCTCGATATAGAGGCGATTCCGCAAAAACTTTTCAACTTTCGCTTCGTCGGAAACAATCCGGCGTACTGCTTGGTCCGCGACGACCCGGGGGTCCAACATCCAAGCTTCAAGCTGACCACCCGCTTGTGCGATTCCGGCTTCCTTCGATCGGGACTCCGGAATCGGGACCGGCGCAGGGGCGTGCATGGCAACCCCCAGTGTTTCTGCCAGGCGCTTCGAGGGATCGATCGTCAGCACTAAAACTTTTTTTCCTTGTCGCGCACCTTCGACAGCAATGGATGCAGCCGCGGTCGTTTTTCCAACCCCCCCAGCGCCACAGCAGACGATGACCTTGCGGCTCGCGATCAGATCACTCAACCAAGAACGCTTGAGACTTAACGAAGGGCTTTCGACACTCATGCGCCTCCTCCCGCCGCGGCGTTACTCAACGACTGTTCAAACAAATGAACCAAGGTGTGAACGATATCGACCGAGGACTGGGTCAACCCTTCGACTTCCGGCGCTTTGATCAAAGGCAGAGGGACAGTTTCCACAAGCCGCTTGAGGGCCGCCTGATTTTCTTCGAGCTCCGAAAACAACCGAAAGCCAGGGATATCACCCCCAGAGCGCAACCAGGCCTGTAAAGCCTGTTGCTCAGAAGCGCTGAAAGGATTCGCTCGTAATCGATTCACAATCACGCCACCTACCGGGACCCTCGTCCGCTTAAGGCCTTCAATCAGCTCCAGAGACTCACTCACGGGGAGCGGCTCTGGGAGAGTCACAACCCAGGCCGAAGAGTATTCGGATGAGTTGAGGAATTTTTGCCCTTCGATCAACGCTTCGCGAATGGGCCCACGCGTGATGACTCGTCCCAAGATCTCAGGAAGTCCAGTGAGCGCTAAAGTGTGACCGGTTGCTGGTAAATCAATGATCAGACGTTCATGAAGAGGGTTGCCGTCTGCATAAGTCGCCTTCAGCAAGGAA
>CANMSW010000010.1 GCA_947500275.1 Bacteriovoracaceae bacterium
CCCACTTTACACCAGAAGACTCCCCTGCCCGTCTTCCTCAGGTAAACTCTTCCGACCCACGCACCGAATCGCGCTTGTGAACTGAAGGCGCCTTCGCTACCGAGCAGAGCATGAATCCACGCAGTACCTTTTTTCCCCTGATTCTTGCCCTTTTCTTCGCTGTTCCTTCGGTCTCCCAGGCCACCCCAAACCAAGTCGAAGCATTCTTCACACCCGATCAAGGCGAATCGGCGTTTCGGGAAATCTACGCAACCCTTGCGAGCGCCCAAAAAGAAGCCCTCATCACCGTCTATAGCTGGAGCGACAAGGACCTCGATCAGGCTATTCTCCAGGCACTTTCGAACGGGGCCACCGTGCGCTTAGTCCTGCATCCTGAACTCACCGCCAAGAAAAACCTCATGGATCGGTGTGCGGACTTAGAGAGTCATGGTGCCCAAATCAAAATAGCACCCCGAAACATGCACGAAAAATTCGTCCTCGTAGACGGCGCAGTCGCCATCAACTCGAGCGCGAATTTTTCAATCGGAGCGCGCAAATTCTACTCTGAGAACATCGTCTTCATCCGCGCGCTCAGTGCTCTTTTAAGTCGCACCATTCGAGATGAATTTGCTTTCCTCTGGGATGCTTCACGCGACCTAATCACGCACCAAGAGCCTCTCGCACCGTTCATGGGCGGGGCTCAGCGGAGCCCAAAATCTGCTCACTCAGAAGAAGCGATTCAATTTTACTCCTCAAGCATGAATCTCATCGCCAAGGAAACACAGGCCGAGAGTGAAGCACGCAAATCTGGAAAAGCCTTAACCCTCAGGCTCCGCACCTCCGAAAATCCCAAAGACGCGGGCGGCCCCCCTTGGGTCGTTCGGGACCTGATTATTGAAAGCATCGATGCCGCCCAAGTTCGGATCGAGGGAAACCTCAATCACTTCAATATTCGTGAGATTGCCGATGCGCTTCTGCGGGCAGACGCGCGTGGAGTCGATGTCCGACTGAACGTTGACCAGCAAGAATATCAAACCGAGTGGAACCCAGATTTCATCGAGATGACTCCTTACTTTGTCTCCGAGTGGCGGAAGAGTCATCCGGGATTATCCCCCCCAGTGCGCATCAAAACCTACTCCCTTGAGCCGACGCCTGCGCATTGGTTGCTGAATCATCACAAGATTTTCCTGATCGATTACGTGGCGGGGCGCCCCTTACTTCCCTCCACTCGCCTTCTGACCGGTAGCTATAACTTCTCTAGAACGGCCGAACACGCGCAGTTCGATAATATGATCGAATTCCGGGGTGAAACCCACAAAGGGGTCTATCAGGCGTTTGCCGATGAATTTCGACACCTCTGGCAGTGGGGAAGAACTTCGAGTGATCAACTCGATGAAAACGCCCTCAATCGATGGCTCACCATTGCCAGCGACGGGACCTTGGGGCTTCACTTTCACGAAGCCCAGGCGCTCAGTTGGACTGAAATGGAAGCGCTTCGGGAACGAGTGAAGAAACTCGCCCCGGGGTTGCTAGAAAACCTCACTCGCAAGACGGCCGAGTGTTCACGCTATCACGTCGTAAAAAAACAGTTCCTGGGCTGCCCAAACCCCTAAAACAAGCGCCCAGGCACTGTGCTTAAGGATTCACTTCAAACTCATATCCATCGACTCGACCACGAGGGCGAGCTTTGGGTTGAGTTCTAAACGAGAAGGACAAAAGGTTGCCCCCCCCGCTCAACACATAAAGTTGCTTTTTCTGAGCGTCGACGAGCGGAGCGGTCGAAAAGCCACTCCCGTAACCACTGTGATATCTCCAAACGAGTTGCCCAGTCGTGCGGTCCAACGCGTAGAGGTACTGATGACTCGAACCGAAAACAAGGTACTGGTCGGTTTGCGCAATCGACGTCGGAACCCCCGAATCGAGATCGAACCTCCAAAGTTCTTTTCCATTGCTCTTTTGAATCGCCCGGAGCGTTCCGTCGCTTCCCGGGAGAAACACTCGCTGCTCATCCAGCGCCACGGACCTGCATCCGCCCACATCCACTTTCCAGAGAACTTCCCCGCCCTTGCGCTTCAAAGCATAGAGAGCGCCGTCATAGGATGGGACATAGAGAACGTCTTTTTCTAAGACCGCTGGCGCATCCACATCAATGAACTTAATCCCACTGGAGAGCTTGCGCTCCCACTTCAACTGCCCGTCTTCACGATTGAGCACTACAAGGAAGCCATCACTTAAGCCCGCGATGATATCGGTACCATCTGCCAACGGCATCGCAGCGCCGCGAATGGTCGAATTTGCGCCGCTTCTTCGACGGTAATGCCAAAGCCATTTCCCCGTGCCGGCATCAAAAGCCCAAATCGTATCGTCGGAAGACGTCACAAAGACACGCCCCCCGTCGACCGTCGGACGTGAAACGTAGGGGTTCCTAAGCTCGTAGCGCCAATTCACGCGGCCGGTCTCGGAGTCGACGCTATAAAGGAAGCCATCCCCCCCGCCGAAATAGATCTGCCCCTGAGACTGCGTCAACTCACTGACCACTCCACCTGAGATCGGCAGCACCCAGCGCAGCTGCTGGGTGTCCGGGTAGATAGATATCAACCCCTTGCCCTGACTTCCGAAGACTAGCGAGGGCCCAACCAAAATCGGATTAGACGATTCAAAACCGCGGTCTCCCGCTTCGCTCGTCTCACCCCAATACCGGGAGGCCAAGGTCCACTGTCGAACCAGAACTTTCGAATCAGAGAGTGCATCGGGATAGATATCTCTCCCAGCACACCCAACCGCAGACAAGCCTAAGAAAAGCGCAAGTAATGCGACGCCGTGAAAAGAGAGTTTCCAACCGTCTTGGACAGAAGTCCGGACGAGACACGTGTTCATGAGGCAAACCCCTTCGAGTTTCTTTATTTCTTATCAGCAGGAAGATCAGCCAGCAGCGACTCGGCGCGAGTTGCCATCGGCGTCTCGGCGAACTGCTTCTTCACTTGCTCGAGGGCCGTGCGAGCTCTCTCAGGCTTTCCGAGCGCTAGGGACGTGCGGGCTACCCCAAAGAGCGCATCGGCTTGCGCAGCCGACTCGCCGGTTGAAACGGCTTTTTCGTACGCAGCAAGAGCCTCTGAGCCTTTCCCGGCCGACTCTTGCACGGTGGCCAAGAGATTGAACGCTAAGCCCCGATCGAGCGCAGAGGGCGCGCTCTCGGTCGCTTTTCCGTACTGCTCAACTGCCTTGGTGAGATCCCCGTGGTCGAAATACAGTCCCGCGAGCGCCACGCGAGCTTCAAAGCCTGGACGAATCGATCCGTACTCCTCAGCTACTTTCTTAAGCTGTTGAATGGGGCCCGCATATTTTGCGTCGACATCGAATTTTTCGAATTGAGTTTTCTCGAGTTGCTCAGAAATCTGCTTCGACTCCTGTTGCTCAGCTTGGCGTTTTTTTGCCTCGGCAGCCTTCTCTTCCTCAGTTTGCTTTTTCTGAGCGTCGGCACTCGTTGGAGTCTCAGCTTTTGCGGCCTCTGCCGGAAGACCCAGGCCGATGCGCGCTTCGCGCACTTGTTGATCACTCAGGGCCTTCTGAGCCGTAAAGAGCCCATCATTCCCTGTCTTGAGGCGAGTCGCTTGGTGGTTCGTCCAGGCACTGTACGCAAGGGTCAATCCAAGGACGACTGCGACGATCGAGCCCAAGACTTTCGGCTCGCGAAGCCCCGAGAGGAGGCCCTCACCGATCACGAGTTGAGTGGAGTCCATTGAGCTTCCGCTCAGGCCCGCTTCATTCATGTCTTTGCGAGCTGTCTTCTCAAATGAAGGATGGTTGGACGCGGTTTGATTAGCTGCTGTTTGAGTCGATGAAGTAGAGGTCATATCCATAAGGATTAGAAGACATTTCGCAGGGTTGTCAAAAACAAAGGGTACCGCTACCCTGAGAATCTATGCAGCACGGACGCAGCATTTCTAACCAGGCCCATCCCACCTTCCCTTCCCAAAGGGGGGCGTATCGCATCGCTCCACTGACGAGCTTAGCGATCTGTTTGGTCACTGGATTAACGCTCCGGTCCGCTCAAGCCCGGGAATTACAGGGTCGTTTAGGGGTCGGCTATAACTCCGAATTCGCGCAAGGCGCCGTCCCCTCGATCAGCCTGAAATACGCATTAGCGCGAGACTTGGGCACTGAGTTAGTGGTGGGCGTTGACACGGCGTCCCCTACTTCAACCGTAGCAGCCGTCAAATTTTCAAAAGGACTCTTTTTTGAAACCAACCTGAACTTCAATGCGTTTGCCGGTCTGGGAATGGTGAACGCTCATTCCAACTCCGGCGTCGAGTGCCTGGCTGGGTTTGGTCTCGAGTTTTTTATTCCAGGCCTCGAGAGTGTCGGTTTTTCGACGGACACGGGGGTTTCACTCGGAACTGGAAGCGGATCGTTTGCACTCCGCACTTTGGGTGTGAGCTTCTTAAACGCCGGGATTCACTTCTACTTCTGAACGTTCGGATTAAACGGGGGCGCCTAGCTGATGAATCGAAAAGCGTCGATATCCTTTCCGATCTCGAAAGAGAGTGCGCTCGCCCTCGTCGCCTTGTATTTCTTTTTGAGCCCGAGTCAGGGATTCGCTCAACCGATTCCTCCACCGAGCGCCCCCCCGGGGGCCGCACCCACGGAGCCTAAAAAGGCGCCCTCGAGCAAAAACTCGGGTGATTTGGACGCTTCCCCCTGGGCCGGTTATGGCGAGTTCAACGAAGAGGAAGAAGAAATCGCGGATACTCGTTTTTTCCAGACCGGCCGATTCTTCGGAGTGAGTCTCGGAGGCGGCATGGCGGGCGCCTTAGGAAATCGCGGTCTCTTGTGGCAGGGGGGGTTCCCGTCGATCGACCTGAAAGTTCACTATTGGTTCGACTTTAATCTGGCGCTCGACCTTGGGTTCAATCAATCGAGCTTCTTTTACGAGATTCTCTCGAGAGGCGAGCGCGTGGATATTAAACAGAGCTCATTTGGGGCATCTGTGAAATATTATATCCCCACTCAAAACCTATCGTCGGCTATCGGCTTCGCTAGCCCCTATCTTGTGCTCGGGATTGCCTCGTACACGAAACAGGATTTCTCGGAGAAGACTGAGGCCACGACGGAAGATTCCCAAGCAGGCGTCAATGCGGGCGCGGGCCTAGAGTTCGTGATCTCCCACCGTAAGACCTACCTCACGGTGGAGGGCCGCCTGCATAGCATCCCTTACCTGGACTCAAATAGTACTGACTTTGCGACGACCAACGCGATCGACGACCTTGCCGGCTTGCACTGGAATACGTCAGTCTCGATCCTCTTCACTTGGTAATGCAAGTCGGTCCTCAGCGCGGCTGCATGGGGCGCGCTTTCGCTTTCACAAACGACGGGCGGCTCTGCCTGTTTTTTCCTGATTTAGCTTCCACAAAGAGCAATCGAATCGGATTGCCCATATAGCCCCATTTTTTTCGAATCTGATTCACCAAGTTGCGCTTCAAGCTGAAGTGCACTTTCTTAGGATCGTTCACATGACAAACGAAAGTCGGAGGGTGCCGTCCCGACTGATGACACAAGTAAAACTTCGCATTCATCGGATTGTGAACACCCGACTGATTGCGAACCCATTCCGTGAACTCGTTCGTCGAAAGTCGCAAGCGGCGCTGTTTTAGGATTTCGACGACTAACTCACCAAGACCACGAAGCCCCTTGCGCTCTTTCGCGCTCAGAAAAACAACCGGCGCATAACGAAGGTACGCCATTTTGTCTCGGACCTGGTCCGCAGCCATTTCCATCGTGAAGTCTTGATTCTTTTTCTGCGTATCCCACTTATTGATCGCCAGGATTACCCCGCAGCCCACTTCTTCGATCAAGCCGCCGATTTTCTCGTCCTGATCCATGAGGCCCATTTCGCCATCGAGGACCAAGATCGCCACATCGCAACGATCGAGCGCTTTACGGGCTTGAACAACCGAAAGAACCTCGACTCCTTGTTCGGTTTTTGACTTCCTTCGAATCCCTGCCGTATCGATCAAGACGACGGGAATCTCATCGAGCTCCGCAGGCGAATCGACTGAGTCGACCGTCGTGCCCGCAATCGGGCTCGTGATCATGCGTCGCTCACCCAAAATTGCGTTCACGAGGGTGCTTTTGCCGACGTTCGGGCGCCCGACGATTGCTATCCGCGGCGCGCGTTTCAGTTCAAACTCTTCTTCCTCTTCGACCTCTTCCTCGAGAGCATCTACGTCAAACTCTCCCGAATCCGATCCATCGCTATCGCTCTCGGCGTCGAACGCGAGATCCGAAACCTCGGAATCCAGCTCCTCGTCTTCGTCTTGTTCCTCTTCGTCCCACGAGTCGTCTTCCAGCGTCTCTGAATCCTCGTCGCTTGGCGAGTCAAGAAGCCCCAAGTGCGAGATGATGACCTGCTTGAGATCGTCGATACCGCGGTTGTGCTCGGCAGAAACCGTCAACACGTCATCCATTCCGAGCGACAAGAATTCGTGAGCCGCATCCTCATGGCCTTCGGTATCCACTTTATTGACGCAGACCAGAGTGCGAACTCCTCGGGTTTCAATCCCCGACTCTTTGAGCTTCCGGAGAATTTCACGATCGCCTGGGTTCACGCCCGCACGTCCGTCAGCCAAAAAGATCACCACGTCTGCATGATTGAGCGCCAAGCGAACTTGGTTTTCAATCTCGTCGGCGAAACGCTCGCCTCCGAGCCCCCCCGTATCGACCAGACGAACGATATGCTCACGTCCTCCCACCATCCAGCGCGTACCCCCCTCAAGACGATCGCGGGTCACACCGGGCTCATCATGCACAAGCGCACGTCTTCGACCGTAGAGACGATTAAAAAGGGTGCTTTTGCCCACGTTCGGACGACCGACAATCACAATACGTGGCGCGCCTTCAGGGATCTGATCTTGATCGAGTGCCGTGGAGCGGGGAGTTGATTTTTTACGAGCCATGGGGAGTTTCTCTCAGTCTTTTAAAATTCAGCGGGAATGACGGGGGCGGGCATCGTCTTTCCGCTTTTCGGGTAGATGATATCCCAGGCGCTTCAGCGCTTCGGCATCTCGACTCCACTCTTTCAAGAGTTTCACGGTCAGACCCAAGAAGACTTTTTCGCCTACAAACTTTTCAATCTGAGCACGGGCGGCCGAACCAATATCACGGATCTTTCGCCCTGCAGCTCCGACCACCATGCCTTTCTGACTTTCACGCTCCACGTGAATCGTCGCTTCGATCCGAGGCGGTTTTGCATTCTCATCAAAAAGCGTGATCTCGACCGCGCAGGAATAGGGGAGCTCTTCTCCCAACTGCAGTAAAAGCTGCTCGCGAATCTTCTCGGCCACGAAAAACTTCACAGGCCGATCCGAAAGTTGATCCGGATCGGGATAGTAAAACTCCCCTTCCGGAATCCGCTTCCAAGTTTCAGCCAAAAGCTCTTTCACGCCGCGGCCTTTATAAGCTGATATCCGGTACGGTTCGCCCCCTTCGAGGGTCTCGAGCTGAATGCCCATTGCGAGCGCTTTCGTGCGAACCTGCTCGATTAACTGCAAAGCCGGGGGGGCGAGGGACAGCTTCAGATCGCTTTTGTTGAGGATGAAAAGCACCGGCGATTTTGCCAGCGTCAGGAGCTTAAGGACCGTCTCCTCGTGATCGAGGCGTGAGTTGGGATCCACGAGGTACCAGACCACGGACGGGGCCTCGAGCGCTTCACGGGCCTGCGAGACCATGTACTCATTGATTCCGCCTTCGCGGGCCTTATGAATCCCAGGCGTATCCATAAAGACGATCTGACCCATGGCTTTCTCGGTCAGAATCCCGAGCACGTTTTCCCGGGTCGTCTGTGCTTTCGGGGTGACGATGCTGAGACTCGTACCCAGCAATCGATTCAAGAGCGTCGACTTGCCCGTATTGGGGCGTCCCGCAATCGCTACGTATCCTGATTTAAGGGCTTTTTTCTGGGGTGAATTGGGCTTCATGAACAACAACTTCCGATCTTTTTCTCTGCCAGCTTTGTCAGGACGGTCTTGGATTTAAGTGAGTTAAATAGGTCACTGAACCTGGAGCCCTTGAATGGCTTCTCGTGCCGCATTCTGCTCTGCGTCTTTCTTCGACATCCCGCGCGAAACTGCAAGGGATTTACCGTGAACACGGACCTCAACCTCAAAGCTTTTCGCGTGCTCAGGCCCTTCGGTCTTCACCAGGTGGTAGATCGGGGTCACTTTCCAGCGCGCTTGAATCAACTCTTGAAGCTGAGTTTTGTGATCCTGGAACCGTTCGGCAAGCCTTCGCCCAACCGGCATCGCCTCGGAAGTCCGACCGCTGACCAGCGAAAGAGCCGCTTGGTCACCGGTCGAGCCTCCTGCCAGAAGAGCACTTCGTGGCTCGAGTAAACCGGGTGGCGATTCTTTCAAGATCGGGGTGAAGAGGTGGCGGACTACTGGGTAGACGGCATGGAATCCGCCGTCCAGATAGATCGCTGCTATGAGCGCTTCAAAAGCGCTTGCTACGATGGAGGGTTTCGCTTCGCCGCCGGTTTGGGCCTCACCCCTGCCCAGTCTCAGGCATCCCGAGAGGCCCAAGTTCGAGGCCATTTCGGCAAGGGTTTTCTCGTTCACGACGGCGGCGCGAAGTTTCGAAAGCTTCCCTTCCGAGGACTCAGGAAAAGCTTCTAAAAGAATATCGGTAATGACTGCATCGAGGATCGCATCCCCGAGGAACTCAAGGCGCTCGTTGTCTCTTTGAGACAGGGGTTTCTCTTGGAGAAACTCATGTCCATAGGACTTATGAGTCAGGGCCTGCAGCAAAATGGCCCGATCATGGAAGGGGTAACCCAGGTTCTTCTGAAGACTCTCGATGGACTCAGGCGTCATACAGGCCGATTCTTTATTTGATCAGTCAGGTATTGTCAACTCCCGATATCGAGCCGCGTTAGATAAAAAGCACTTTCATTTCAAGCGTTTAAAACCCGAAGCCGGGTGCTCCGTCCCCCGCTTTTGGGTGCTCCGTCCCCATTTCTTCCCTTTTTGCGGGAGGGCCGAAGCCCCCCCTCACCTCGTCTGAGAGGCCGCGCCTTATCTGACCGAAGGCATGAAGGTCGGCAGAGTGAAGCAAGTCGTGGTTGCACCCGAGCCCGTGCAGTCATCCCCTACGGCATCACTCCCCACTTGGACCGCAGTCAAGAGGTCATAAGAAAGAGTCAGAGTTACCGAAGCTCCATCGGCAAGCTCCAGGGGGGGATTCATCTCCGCACTGTTGACGCTACAAAGAGCCCGACGGAAGGATTGCTCCCCGACCACACCATCATTCCATTTAATGTTGTCCGTTGTCCCGGTGGAATACTTACAAAACTCAAGACGAGCGTACCGATAGGTTCCCGCATCAACGGTGCGCCTTTGCGCGTTAATCGCAGTGTTCGCGTCCTCCGTTGAAGAAAGATTAAAGAACCGGGTGAGGATCTTATCCATTGGATCGCCATCTACCGCCGTTCCTGAGTCAATATCGCAATGCATAATATCATCTTCACACTCGCTATTCATGTAGATGATTCCCGTCTTGCCGACATTCGATTGAGTCACCGAATCAATATCTTCAGCAATATAAGCGGCAATCAACTTCATGGAGAACTGCGTCGCTGGCCCCTCCGTGACCGCCAACGTATGGATTCGTGCCGTTCTTGCGACTGGCGCTTCGCTCGTCTGCTCAAGCGCAAGCTGCACGGTGGCTTCACCACCCGTGTCCACAAGACCGCTGCCACAGGCTGCAAAGAGAGTGAGTGCACTCGCGAGCGACAAAGTCCTGACAAGCGCCGATCTTAAAGAAACGAAACTGACTTTAGGAGCATCCATACTCGAGCCTTTCGTGAGCAAGCATTGTGGGGAATGAAGGGTGTACCTCGTTTAAAGTTTACCTACTGCCCCCTGACTCTGACGACAAAAATAGCAAACTCGACTCGAAAAAGATTCTGCCCTAAGGTGTTCAAGAACAGGGGGACTCCATGATCCGTGAATCTTTTGAGCTCGACTTTCAGTGGCCGACCCTCGAACCCTTCTTGTTTTGCGTTCACCACTACGACCTCTATCCCCGAGGGACGACAAAACTCGGCCCCACCCAGGATCAACTCCAAGGTCGATCGATCGGACAAGACTTCGAGCCGCGCGATGGCTTTCGTATGTATCACGGTGAAGTAGTCCCAGGATTCCCGGTTCATCCTCACCGAGGGTTTGAGACCATCACGATCGTTCGCAAGGGATTTGTCGATCATGCAGACTCCCTGGGCGCCGCGGGCCGATATGGAAATGGCGACGTTCAATGGATGACCGCAGGCGATGGCGTCCAACATTCGGAAATGTTTCCGCTCTTAAGACAAAACGAAGGAAATACGGTCGAGCTCTTTCAGATTTGGCTCAATCTTCCTCGAAAAAGTAAACGCGCCACCCCTCATTTCACGATGTTTTGGTCCGAGAAAATCCCTCAAATTCAAAACCCTGCCGAAGGCGCTACCGTTACGCTCATCGCAGGGGAGTTCGCCGAGAAGAACGGGCTCCCGCCCCCACCCGACAGCTGGGCTTCGGATCCCGATCATGAAGTCTCCGTTCTCCTAGTTCAGCTTGCGCCCCATGGAAAAATTCGGATTCCGAAAGCATCGAAGAAAGCCTCGAGAATCGTCTATTTTTACGAAGGCGATCAACTGAGCCTTTCCGGCACCCGCGTAGGAAAACGCACAGGACATCTCGTTCACGCGGATCGTGATCTCGATCTCGAGGCAACCGGAACCGGGGCTGAGATCCTCATTCTGCAATCCAAGCCAATTGGGGAACCCGTCGTGCAGCACGGCCCCTTCGTCATGAACTCGCGAGACGAAATCATGCAAGCGTTCGCTGATTACCGGAGAACGGAGTTCGGTGGCTGGCCCTGGAAAAAACCTGATATGACCCATGGTCCCGAAATCCGCAGATTTGCGAAGTACCCGGATGGTCGGATCGAAGAGCCCCAGAAGACCTAAAGATGTGGAAATCCTTTGCACCCGCCGAATGGACCTCGCCCGTCACTCAGGAGTGGGACGCAATCTCCCTCAAGAGTGATGTGCCCCTTGCTCAAACTCTTGCGTGGGCGAGAGCAGCAAAATCCATGGGCGCCGAATGTCTATGGGTCAGTTCTACCGCCGACCAAGCCAGCGGACTCGTTCACGCCCCCCCGGGCGAAGCGGGAACCCTTCACTGCCAGAACGGGCCGTTACTCGCTTGGGAGGAGCCCAAAAAAGCAATCCAACAATTCGCTTATTTCGCGCAAACAACTGCTCGAGATTGGCACGCGCTTTATCGGCAAAGGCCTCACACGCTCCGCCTGCGGCCTCGCATTCCGAAGCCCTTCTGGGACACCGGCGTTTTCGAAACCTTCCCCATTCCCTACGCGGGAGTGGAGTTCGCAAGTACGCTCAGGAAAATCATCCCCGAAAGTGATATTAGTCTCCAACAGTCGTTTTCGCCTCGCCTTCAACGAACACTCCGGCATTGTTTCACAGAGGAACTCCAAACCGATTGGACTGCCGTTCATGCGATTTCTGATCTGAAACTTTATACAGAATCTTTAAGGCTATTTAGCCGCCGAAAATCTTTCATCGTCCCGCCTTGGGAATGGTTTGAAAGCCTCTCCCAGGAAAAGCAGTCCATGCTCTACCTCGCGCAGGTCCGCTATCAAGGCTCGTCAGCGCGCGCCTGGATCTGGATTCAAGGCACCGAGGCACACTTTCTTTTCGGCGAGCGCACAGGTCCTGCCCTTCCAGGGCGAATGGCACTCGGCGCGGCCGTGCAACTCGTTGCCCTCCAAGGCGCAAGGAGCCAGGGTGCGCTGCTCTACGACTTCAACGGTTTTCAACCCGAAGCGGGGGGGCTGCCCGCCTATGCAAGCGTATCGGACTTCAAGAGCCAGTTCGGAGGCGATGTCGTCGATTATGCAATTCCCGAGTTCGTGATCGAAATCTAAGTCCCACTCGATATCGAACGTGCCGGATCCTAACAAACACGCTAAGCTTCAGTCACGATGATCGACATCCAAGTACTCAAGCAGAATCGGGAGTTTCGCGCGCTTTACTTGGGGCAATTCATCAGTTCCTTCGGTTCAATGATGAGCGCGGTCGCCATCCCCTACATTCTTTACCGATCGACGCGTTCGACCGCACTTTTAGGCGCCTTGGGGATCATCCAGCTCATCCCGTCGATCGTCGGAGCGCTCATCGGCGGCTCAGTCGCCGATTCCATGGACCGCAAGAAGCTCATTCTGCTTTGCGAGGGCGGAATGGCGGCGATCACGGGCGCGCTGGCCATTCGCCTTTCCATTCCCCACTCGGTCGACCCCCATCCGTTCTGGATCTTTGCAGGGGCATCGGCGATGGCGATTCTCAATGGATTTCATCGTCCGGCACTCGAAGCGATGACCCCCCGCCTCATCAAACGAGAGGATATCCCCGCAGTAGGTGTTCTTCAGTCCCTTCGAAGCAATGTGGCCATGATCGGTGGACCCGCCGTCGCTGGCATCCTTCTGTCCGTGGTCTCACCGGGATGGGTGCTCACTCTTGATTTTTTAACCTTTCTGCTTTGTATGCTCGCCGTCGCATCCTTGAAACCCATTCCCCGAAGTACGCAGTCGCTCCCGCTCTCGTGGGCAACGATAAAAGATGGTTTTCAATATGCCATGGGAAGACAGGAGCTCGTCGGTAGTTACCTAATCGATATCATCGCGATGACTTTCTCGATGCCGCACTTACTTTTTCCGGCCGTTTCAGAAAATTTCGGGTCCCCCGTTTACCTGGGGTGGTTGCACTCGGCGATTCCGTTTGGGGCCCTTCTCGCCACGCTTGCGTCAAAGAGAATGCTCCACTGGGCCCGACACGGATTAGTCATCACACGAGCCGCCGCCCTTTGGAGCTTGGCGATGATTGGCTTTGGCCTTTCGCCACGCATTGAAATCGCCCTGGTCTTTCTCGCTCTCGCTGGATTTGCCGACATGGTGAGTGCCGTTTTCAGAACGACCCTTTGGAATCAGACCATTCCCGACCACTACCGAGGACGCTTAGCAGGCATCGAGATGATTTCTTACTTGAGTGGCCCCATGCTCGGAAATGCTCAATTGGGGATCCTTTCCGCGAGCCTGGGCGTGCAGAGAGCGATCAGCACTTCGAGCTTAGTGGGCTTTCTCGGGGTCCTCGCTTGTGCCGCAGTGCTTCCGAAATTCATCAACTACCTTCATCACCCAGCCCCTCCACAAGGCGCCTAAAGAGCCTATTTTCCAGCCGATTTCGAAATTGCCGCTTGCCTGAACTCCCCTCCGCATGCACCCTCGGCCTATGCGACTTTCTCGTGAGATTCTGCAACCTTCCGTGCGCTACCTCTTCATTAACTTGAGCCTCATTGCGCTTCTGAGCGCAGCGACCGCGTCTCAAACCTTGGCTGCAACGCCGGTCCCACTGACCGTTCTTCATACGAACGACTTGCACTCTCATTTCAGACCTGATCATTCGGCACTCAATCTGGGAGGTGTCGCCCGCATTAAGACCGTGATCGATCGAGCGCGAGCCCAGGATCCGGAAACGCTTGTCGTCGACGGTGGGGACTTCTCGGAAGGGCATATCTATTACAATTTGGGCGCGGGCACCGAGACCATGCGCATGATGGACTTCCTAGGGTACGATGCCACGATCGTGGGAAACCATGACTGGCTTAACGGACCCGATGTCCTGATTGACGCTTGGAAGCGCGCGAATCCAAAGATGGCGCTCCTTTCGGCTAACTTGGATGCCGGCGCTTATCCACGGCAGTCGGAGTTCAAAAAGGTCGTTCTCCCCTACGTGATTCGCGAAGTAAAAGGCGTCAAAGTCGCCTTCATCGGTCTCTCCACTTACGAGTTCATCTACGATAAATACGTCCAGCCGATCCGCGTCCTCTCGCCGTTTTCGATCGCTTCGGATCTCGCTACTCGCTTGAAGCGGAAGTCGGCTGATGTCGTCATTGTGATCTCTCATAACTCGACGAAGCAAAACATCGAGGTGCTGCAGCGCGCTCCCGACGTCGACTTCGTCGTCGGTGCGCACGACCACCGCAAATACATTGCTCCCGTGAGCGTGAAGCGCGACGGAGCGCCCGATGGCTGGGTCGTTGAGACCGGATGCTGGGGACGCTTCATGGGCAAAGTCGACTTTGAAGTAACACCCCGGGACCCTGCGGTTGCCGATTCCCGCTCCAAGGTCGCGCTGAAATCCGCGAAACTAATCCAAATCGATGGCCGGATCCCCGAAGATCAGGAGACCCTGGCCCGCATCGATGAGCTTGAAGACCGAATCGAGGCTGAAATGGGCCCGATCTTTTCGAATCACGTCGTCGAAAGTGAGATCGAGGTCGGCCGCTACGGACAAGAAAACTTGATGGGCAACCTCGCGACTGACGCCTACCTCAAGGGAGCGCAGGCCGACTTCGCAATCGATCAAGTGAACTTCATCTATGGCGAATTCCATCCCGGTGAAATCACGACAGTAGACGTCTACAATGCGAATCCCGCGATCTACAATCCACAGACCAAAAAAGCCTGGACCCTCAAGACGATTGATATCGAAGGAAAAACACTTCAGTGGATGATGAATCTGCTGTTCGCTTCGAAAAATATAGCCCAGAGCGGAATCGTGAGCGTTTCTAACCTCCAGATCTCCTACGACCCTGCCTTCTCGATCGTAGGCGGCACGGCCGAATCAGGTCCACTTCCTCCGCGTCTTGAGTCCTGGCTCACCCCATGGCTAACGGGCTCACCGAGCACGGAAGCTGACACCCAAGCCGTCATCAAAGAAATTAGAATCGGCGGCCAAAAAATGGATCCCGCCCGCCGTTACCGAATGGCAGCAGGCGGAGGGATTATTGAATCGATCAAGTTCCTTAACTCCGTCATCCCCGGGACGGTCCCGATGGGCTCCTTGAAAGATACCGGCATTGAAGACTGGCGATTGATGGAGAGCCACTTGGCTTCCATGGGAACCCTCACGAACGATAAAATCCCTCTCGGGAACCGGGTCAAAACCCTGCAGTCTGATTTGGGTATCCTTCGCAATGATATCCAATGGACCGTACTCGGCAAAACTGCTCGAAACGGACTCCGTGCGCGGATCCGAGCTCGTGTTTCCAATAACGGATTAGCGGCCTCCAAAGCGAACACGCTGGTCAAAATCTTCGGCCACGGTAACGGCACGGACGAAACAGTGGAGCGGAAGTCTTTGCCGCTGGCGTCGGAAATGCGCCTTCCTTCCGTCAGCCCCGGAACTGAAGTCTCGATCGAATGGGAAGTGGAAGTGCCGGGCGATCGCGATATCTATCCGGTCTCGATTGAAATCCAGCAAAACGACGTCGAAGTGAACGTTTCGAATAACGCTGCTACGTACTACTTCCCGTACAGACTCTAAATCGAGCCAGAGAGATCAGTCGAGCCATTGAGCCAGAATGGCAATATCGCCACTCTCTCGATCTAAGACCAGCTCGCCAGGAATGCCGTCGACCTTCTGATTTGAGAGTTTCGCGACTTGGGCTTGCGCTTCGGGCGCTCCGGGTCCGACCTGCAGAGGCAACAAAACGCGTAAGTAATTCGGGGTATATCCTGCAATCCAACGAACTTTGCCGTCCGGGGCTTTCACTGATCCCTCGAGCAAAATTCCTTGCAGGGTGCGTCCGCTCCCTTTGAGCTGCGTCAGAGCTTCTTCGTGACGCTGTCGCAAGCGCTCGAAACTCAAGTCCCGGAGCACTTTCGCTCGCCGCGTTCGCTCCTCTTTCGGAACCACGGGTTTGAGCTTCGTTGCGGGCGTCCCTTCGCGCTCACTGTAAGGAAACACGTGGAGCCGACTCCAAGGGAGCCGCTTCAGCGCCTCTACACCCCACTCGAACTCCTCAAGCGTCTCCGTCGGGAATCCCGTGATGATATCCATCCCCACAAAGACTCCGCCCGCAGGGGCCGGAAGTTCAGAGACCGACGTCAGGCACTCCTCGACCTGCTCGTAGGCATACTTGCGCTTCATCGCACGCAAAACGCGCGAGTGTGGGCTCTGTAAAGACACATGATAGTGCGGGCACAGACGGGGTTCCGTGCGCATCAGTTCTCGAAGTTCGGGCGTCACTTCGGTCGGATCAAGCGAACTGACCCGCAAGCGCTCAAGCGTCGTTTCGTTTAAGATCGCTTTGAAAAGCTCCACATGCTGGAGGTTAGGCGCCCAATCCGTACCGTAGTCGCCGATATTGGTACCGGTCACAACCACTTCGCGAACCCCCTGCGCTACCAAAGTCTTCACTTGAGCCACGACTTCCGGAATTCGCAAACTCCGGTTCGGGCCGCGGCCATAGGGAATCACGCAATAGGTGCAAAACGCGTTACAACCCTCTTGAATCTTCAAGAACGCGCGCGTCCGCGAAGCCTCGCCTTCGTGCCCAGCCGGAGGAGTGAAAAAGCTTCTCTCCGGGGCCGGCCATTCTCGATCGATCGGATGCCGGGAAAGCATTTGTCCATAGTTCTGGACACCGCCCAGCACTACTGCCGTGCGGGGGATCTGCGAACTTGTTTCAGGGGTGCTTAAATCAGCAGAAGGAAGTTCTCGAATCGCATCCAGGACGAGTTCGACCAATGCTGGTTTACTTTGATTTCCGACGATGAAGTCGACCCCAGGGGTCTTCGCAAGTTTCTCGGGTTCAACTTCGGCGCCACAGCCGGTCAACACAACCTTCGCATCCAACCGCGTCCGACCCAGACGACTTGCAAGCTTTCGGCTTTGGCGATCGGCTTCGTCCGTAACCGTGCAACTGTTGACGATCGCGAGATCAACCGTGTGCTCTTCCGCTGTGCCGTTTAAAGACTCATCTGCGGGTAGCCAACCTCGTTTCTGAAGTTCAGCCTCAATCAACTGACTATCGTAGAGATTGGCTTTACAGCCCAACGTCTTCAGAAGGTAGCGCTTGGGTGTGGCAACACTAGATATAGGCTTGGATTCTCCATTGCCCGTTTGTTTCGAGTTCATGACTTCTGACCTCCCCAAACATCCTCAGCACCTTGAGCCGTCTTCACGCGATCGACATGCCCTACGGCTCGCGCGCGCCCAAGCACTTCGCCGCCACTTTCGAAAACGATAACCTCGCCCGCCATTAATGGGACCCGCACATCACCAAAATCCACTAAGAGTCGGTCCCCCTCGAGTGGCAAGACTCGAGCGACATACTCAGCTGAGCGCTGCGGCCAGGAACTCCCTCCCGGCAACAGACGAAGCTTGCAATCAAGTGAATGAAAAAGGTCGAACGGGCGAACGGTATGCAAATCGGCCAAGATCCAACGCGACGCCGGCCAGTCCTGTTGCGATATCGCGACGAAGGAGCCCATCTCCTGATCTAATCGTAGGGCCACGAGCGCTGTTTTTTCTTGAGTGAACCCCTGCATCTCCGGCGGAACCACACGTCCCGGATAGAACTGCCAACTTCCGCGGTGCTCGCCAACGATACTGCCACTGCCGAGGCGGATTGCACCTGGATTGTGAAAGTACGAAGGGAGCCTAGGCCTCATCACGGCTTCAACCTCTCGTTCCGACAACAAACACGGCTGCGAGCGCGCCTGATCAGGGCCTAGCGTCTCGTCAATCTCGACTGAGAGGCGCTTCACGATGGTTTCCGACAGATTCCCTAAAGGAAACTCAAGACGTGAAAGCTGCGCTTGGGAAAGCCCGGAAAGATAAGCGGACTGATCCTGATGGGGATTCGTCGCAGCCAACAGCCGATAGACTCCGAGCGAGGGATCATGAGCGATCGACGCACCATGCCCCGTGGCCACGTGGTCAATTTTGAGGCGATCTGCTTCACGGAGCAGGAGGCCCACTTTAAATTGCGAGTGACAATTAAAGCACGGGGAATTCACCCACTGTCCTAATCGATCGTGAATGAAGGGGTCTTCTACAAAGGCTTGAAACTCAGATTGCGCTTCAACCACTTCCAAATGAATATCAAGAATTTTGGCTAAACGAACGGCTTCCGCGACGGACTGATCCGCAGTTTTTCGACACCGGGATAAGAAGGGCGCGCCCGCAGAAGAGAGCTTCAAGTGAACCCCGACTACGTCTCGGCCTTGCGCACGAAGAAGAGCAGCAACGACAGCGCTTTGAATGCCGCCACTCAACCCCACGAGGACCTTCGATGATCTAGAATCTCGTTTGGCAGAGGTCGCTTTCGACGAGTAGGTCGCTGCTTGACTCATGATGAAGCCTCGGAGTGAGTGGGCACGCCCGATGAAGTCCGTAGATTTGGAGCGCGCGTCATTCGATGAACTACTTTTTCGAGTGTGTCGACGAAACGAGTAACCAGCGCATGCGACGACTCATGGCTAAGTAAACTCTCAGACGAGAAAGACACCCTTAACGAGGCGCGAGCTTCTTCGCGGGTGCGCCCCATCGCGAGAAGCACATGGGAGGGCTCTAAGGTGCCACTTGAACACGCAGAGCCGGACGAAACCGCAAACCCCTCGAGGTCGAGCGCGGCCACCAAACCCTCGCCGTCTAGTTCTACGAATGTGATATTTGACGTCCCGGCCAAGCGCGGCGAGCCGCTCCCGTTCAGCAGGACGCGATCGCCAAACCTCGCGAGGAGGCCATTTTCGAATGCATTGCGGATCTGCGAAATTGTATTTTGTTTTTCTAAAAGCGTTTCCGAAGTCGCGGCGGCCGCTTCGCCGAGCAACAGAGCCGCAAGCACGGACGCAGTCCCGCCGCGTTTTCCCTGTTCTGCTTTCCCTAAGATTAAGCGCCCTGGGGCTGCTTTCGAGCCCTGTGATTGCCCGGGAGACAGCCAGACTCCACCCGAACCCGCCATTCCACCGATCTTGTGCCCCGAGAACGTGACGAAATCACCGCCCAGACGATCGAGTTCAAGCGGGAGCTTGCCCCAAACCTGGGCCCCGTCAAAATGAACAAGGGCCCCGCAAGCTTTCGCAGCCGAGACCCACGAAGAGACCCTCTCCGCCAGGGAAGAGGACTCTTCAATCGGGGACGGGCGGTCTAGGATCACACCCGTTTCATTGTTGGCCAGCAAGATTGATATCAACGTGGGAGGAAGGTCACTCTCGAGCGCACGCCGATAGTCTTCAAATGAAGGCTGCCCCCTGGAATCCAGAGGAAGCACGGTCACTCGAATTCCACGCTCCCGTGCCCAGTCGATCATCTGAAGGACGGAGTCATGTTCAGCGGCGGTCGTGACCCAGTGTAGTCCGGAAGGCGAACCTTGAGGGCGATCCAAAATCGCACGAATCACCCATTGGTTGGCTTCAGTCCCACTGCCTGTGAACAAGAAAGAGCCGCTGCTTTCGACTCGGTTCGAGCGGCGAGCTTCTTCCGAGACCAAGGAATGGAGAATTTGACGACGAGCGCGTTCTAAGACGCGCTTCGCGTTTTGTCCAAGTGAATGAGGACTTGCGGGATTGAAAGGAAAGCCATCCTCGTTCCGCTCGAGCGCTTCTAAGAGAGCGCGACGAGCGGACGGATGAAGCGGTAATCCCGCATTTGCGTCAAGAAAGGTCGCGGATTTTGCCGGCATTCGGCTGTCCCGCAGGTACAACAAGGTTCTCGATGAAGGCGCCTGTCGAGCGTGGAAGCTCTTGGGTACCCCGAGCCTTGCGGATCAGATCGCCGACTGAAGTCGTAGCGAGGTAATCCTTCATCAATTCGCCGAGGTTCTCGAAGTAGTTCTTCACCAGCAGAAACTCGAGTGTATCGCTCTTCACATCGTCAGAACCGACAAGATCGCGGGCTGGGTTGATATTCTCACCCACGCTGATCAGCACGTCTTTAATCGTAATCTCGTCCATCGATCTCGAAAGAACGTAACCCCCGCCTGGTCCACGCACGCTTTTTACGACCGCTCCTTTACGAAGGCGACGGAAAAGCTGCTCCAAGTAGTGCAGCGAGATCTTTTGACGATCTGATATCTCTTGAAGACGAACGGGACGACCGTTCGAATTAAAAGTCAGATCTAAAATAGCTCGGACGGCGTACCGTCCTTTGGAGGTCAAGCGCATGAGGTTCGCTCCTTCACACAGATGCGGAGTATCACTAACACAGATGCGGCGTATCATTCTCTAGTAACTACGTCAACTACTCCTGTTTTGGGGTCACCCAAAAAGGCCAATTCCCTTAAGAGTTCATAGGGTTTCAAAGCTGTTCAAACCAGTCAGGCAATGAAGCCCCTCGTTGAAACCCGGGCCCCCGGTCCCATCGACCCACCCGTCCCCGCTAAAATCGACGATGCACGTTGCCTCCCACTCAAGAACGTTCAAGAATACTAATGGGTCAGCGGAGGACCCGTAATGATGGCAACCCCCCCTCAAAAGCCGCCTTCCCCCCCTAAATCCGGGGGCAGCCCGTCTGCCTTCACCCTCGACAAGGACACGACGGGAATGAACGTCCCGAGCGTCACTCAGCTTCTTAACCGAAAAAGTTTCACCCAAGAGATCGAGAAGGGGAAACTGAAGGCCGCTGCGGGCCTTGCCCCTCCTCCGGCCCCTGGCCCGACCCAAGGCGCGCCAGTCGCCCCCGGGGCTACCCGGTCGGTGACCCAACTCCCCTCGCCAGCCGAAGCAGGAGGAAAGCACTTTAAGACTGCGAGCGCGCCCGAGCGCGAACAAGGCCTCCTGACACTCAAGCACTGGAGTGACGTTGATATCGCTCAACTCCCGGGCGGCGCGGGGTTACTGACCCTTTTTCAAGAGGGCCAAAAACTGAACCTCTGGTCCCGCACTTTGATTCTACAGGCCGAGCCTGGTTCAGACCCGGCCCACACAGATTATAAAGCGATATCAGCCTGGGGTCCTTCCGATGCGGCACTCCTCTGGGACGGAATCACTTTTCGCGGGGCCACCTTCCCGGTGAACTGGGGACAATTGCTTCGCGCCGGTTTTTTCGAGCTCCCGACTGGGAACGCGCAGACGAACGCTGACCCGGAATCCCGTGTTCTCCGGCAGGCGCTCGGGGCGGGAGACCAGGAAAGCGTTCTCGGAATTCGACTGGGTAATCCGCAAGCCCCGTGGGGCATTGCGATTTGGCTCACGAACGAAGGAATGGG
>CANMSW010000011.1 GCA_947500275.1 Bacteriovoracaceae bacterium
CAACTTGTAAGCTGTCCGGAGGAACCTCCTGCGATTTAGAGATCGGGAGTTTTAAACCTTGAACCGAGCTGAAGTGATTGGTGCTGGCTGAATAGCTCTTGAGCAAGAACACGAGGATAATCACCAGCATGTCCATCATGCTGGTGAGGGGGAGTTCGAAATCCCGAACGAGTTTACGTCGCGAACGACGACTGCGGATGGATTGGCGTGCAGGCATAGCTTTCGCTCACTCCTCTCCGAGCAGGTTTCCGAAGACCACATCGCCGAAAAGCGATTTGGCGGCCTCGTCCATCCCGGTGGTTTCGTTCTTAAAGTAAATCGGAGGATCAGTCGGCTCGAGAGTCCGTGCGGAATCCATGACCCCGATGAGAGCGTCGTAATTTAGGCTCGGATGAGGCGCGACGACGACTTGGTTCTCTTGAGGGAACTGCTGTTTGATCGCCAAGAGCGCCTCATGGATGGAAGAGGTATCAGGCTTGCCTGCTTCGAGATGTGGGAACTTCTGGGGCTCAATCTTCTGAAAAGGGCTCCAAATTTCAGTTTCGCCTTCTCGGATCGACAGGGTGAGTTGCAGAGGAGGCTGATCGAGCTTCTTTTGATTGATCGCGGGGCTTGCTTCCGGAAATGGGGATTCAATGCTGACGATCGCGAGAAACGACATCGTATAGAGCAGGAATGTGATCAGCGTCACCATCGCATCCAGAATAGGAACGAGGTTCAGCTGAACATCAGAAATTTCACGTTTCCTTCGTGCGCTCGGACGTCTCAGCACTTGGATCTTACTCCCCGCGCTCAGATGAGTGCTTGAAATTACGTGCGGAAACCAAGTCCATCAGTTTCACGCCGAACTCGTCAATCTCAGCAGCGATATGGGCCGCTTGGTTGGAAAGAAAGCTGTGAGCGATCATCGAGAAAATAGCAGTAACCAGGCCGAAAGCCGTTGCATTCATGGCTTCGGCGATGCCGGCCGAAAGGATAGCTTGGCGCGCTTGGGGGTCAGCACTCGAAACAGCGTTGAAGGCCGCGATCAGGCCGCTGATGGTTCCAAGGAGGCCCATCAAGGTCGCGATATTCGCAATCAAAGAGAGGTAAGGGATGCGGCGCTCAAGTTTAGGAAGAACCTCGAGGGTTGCTGCATCGATCGCGTTTTGAATTTGGGTTTCGTCTCGTGATGCGCGAGTGAGGCCAGCACGGAGAACTTTGGGGAGAACTCGATTTCCACCTGCGTTACAGGCCTTAATGGCCCCATCGAGATCGTCTGCTAGGACGAGGTTCCGAACCTCATGCCAAAAGCTGGTGCCGTGAGTGGGGAATTGGAAGTAGAGGCGGAGGATGCGCTCAAGAGAAATTCCTACTGAGAGCGCGAGGCAGAGTGCGATCGGGTAAACCCAGAAACCGCCAGTTTGAAATGCGCGAATGATGAAATCGAAATGTCCGCTGGTTGGCTCCATGCGCTGATCCCCTTCCGTGGTCACCTTGGTCCCCGATCAGGATCGGGGCGCAGCCTCTTCATTGAGTCTGCAATGTAAAACCTTCTATATAGTTAAGGATAAAGGAAAAGGCGAGGGGGTCAACTGATCATGTTGTAGCAGGTCATAGTAGACCTAGTATTGATATCGACGTAGCGTCAGGGGGTTGACGGGGCGCCTGAGTCGATCCCCAATCATTACGATCAGTCGGATGGAGCAAAGACTAGTCGCGACTGAAGAATGTGCATGTTGGGCTCGAGGCATCAAAATACAGAGGTCGATTCCCGACCACCGTCTCATTAAATTCGTGGAAGAAGGTCGAGACGTTTCTCAGGGGAGCCCCAAAGGTTCGCCCAAGTTCGGTGGCGAGTCTTGCGATTTCAGTGCATTCGCCCTGCCCCCGTGCCCAGATGTCAGCGACTGAGCTGAAGTATCGGGATTGCATAAAGTCTCTAAATCCCTGGTTCTCACGCTCGCTATAACCGATCAGGGTCGATGTGGCGCATTTTGCTGCGTAAGCTCTAAAATATGGCCTCGCTTCGATCGGCACTTGGTGCTCCAGAGATCGAATGCGGTGGGTAAGGCGGCGCAGAAAAACGTCAAACTCTTGTTCATTACTCGCCTCAACAGGGCAGGATCCTCCCGGGACTCCTTGTCGGTTCAACTCCCCGAGTGCGTCCATAATACTGCGATCATGTGAGTCACGGTGACCGCTCCCACGATCTGCAAAGATAGGGTCAATCCAATCCTCTTCGAGGGAGTTTCGGTCATAATTCTCGCGAACGGATTCCGGGAGGCTCGAGACCGCTCGAACTTCGCAGTGAAGGTGGTTTAGGCTCTGCGGACTTAGGCACGAGTCGACCACCTGCTGAAAGGCTTGCTGTGCATTGCGGTCGGCTGAATGCGAAAGTGGGATGATCAAGAACTGTGAAATCACAAAGGCAGCCTGCATGAGAAGTTGATGAAATTGCGATGGCCTTGTGTCCGGGGTCGATGGTTGTGGTGTATGGTTTTGCGCAAAAAGTTTTGGACACTTTTCATGTGTTCCAGTTTTGAAGAAAGTAAAGTGTGGGAGATTCATTGTGTTTCTCTTGTAAGATCTTCGAGTGCCCTGATCATGCACTCGCCTTTAGATCGGGGTCGCAGGAGCTGCGAGATGGATAGGGAGTTTGAAATTCCAATCGATGGCATCACCCGTGTTTCTGGGTGAAGAGCTAAGAGGTCTCCATGGTCGAGTTCGGGAATCATAGTCATTTCAACCTGGGGTGAGTGCGTGAGTCGGGATCGAAACTCGCGGACTCGCTCAGGAGAAACGAACTGATCGGAGCCCGCCGCCACGATCTGCACGGGGAGAGTGATATTCTCAGGACTCACACCGGGAAACCCCTCTCTTCTGCCAATATGATGCATCATCTCTTGAAGAAGCGGGAGATCGATGTCTGAAAACCCATCTCGCGCCAGTATCCGTCGCGCCTCGGAAGATCCAAATTCAGGTCTGCGAATGACTCCTCTAAGGAGGGTGGCTCGCGTCGCTGCTCCAGGTACTGCAATTGAGGAAACACCTGTTCGTCGTGCTAGGGGTTGGACCCAGCTGAGGCCTCGCTCGAGCGTTGAGTGAAAAGGGAGTCGATCCATATCATGCGCTGAATTGAGGACGACCACTCGATTCACTTGGGGAAAATTGGCTTGAAAACCGGGACGGCTAGCGCTTTCAATTACGGTCAGTCCCCCGAGGCTATAGCCACCGATCCCGATCTCACACGTTGGACATTGCGCGGATACACTAGATAAAGCGGCTCTAAAGTCATGAAAAACTTGTTGTAGGGGGCTCAAGCGTTCTCGAGCCGATGTGGGTCGTCTTTCGACAAAATACACATCCATTCCCGCATCTCGGTAAGTGCTTGCCAAATGGGAAAGTGAAGCGGCGTTCATTCCGAGTCCAGGGGAAAGGACCATGATTTGTTGCGCGGGTACCCCGGGTGGGCGATGCCCGCGAAGAAAAGGGACCTGAAATTGACCTCGGCCGGCGGTTTGCACGGTGAGGTAATCAAAAGACACGCCAGGGGCCTCCGCCCTGAGTCGGCTCGCGGGGTCCATCGAGAAAAACAGGAGTGTCAAAAAAATGGCCCATATAATTCGAACTTGCCGTTGGCTTAAAGGAACGCGCACTTCAACGTTATCGACCTTGACACGTGAACGCTTGAGCCATTCCAGAACTAAACGGTCTTTTCTGAGTGAAAGGTAACGGTTGAATCGTAAACAAAGGTCACGGCGCGTTCTGATCGAGCAATCTTTAGGCGGGATAACGAACGGGGTCTCTGGATTGTAACGGGACTCCGAGGGGATGCCCGGCAGCTGGTTTGATGGTGGGAGAATATGATTTTGGAAAATGGAGTAAAGATCGATGTTCTGGATTTTAATAGCTAATTATATTTTTGACTCGAATGGATTTCTTACAGTCTCAAAAGATTTTTTTGAAGTGAATCTTGCATAGAGTTCAACTCCATTGCTGAATGGAGTGAGTTTCGTTTAGGGTGCATTTTTCTGGACGATAACTCCAAGTGGGAATGCAGGATGGAAAATTCAATTCAAAATCAAATCAAAGTTTCAGCATCTGTGATGACTCCAACGAGTGTTCATGAAGGAGACGAGCAATCGCTGCTCGAGCGTTGGGTTCGAAAGTTTCCAAAGGGCAGTATCTGGCAAACCCGATTTATTTGTCTGCCTTTAATGATATCATTATCGACCTGGGCATTCAGTACGACTGTCTTTGCGAGGTTTTCCTGGAGTGGGAAGTTTGGGTTCTTCTTTGTGGGGGCCTTAGTCTGGACTCTTCTTGAATATGTATTGCATCGATGGGTCCTTCACTTTCAAGCTTCTTCGAGAGTGGGGACGGCGATTTTAGATCGACTTCATATTTTTCACCATCACGATCCGAAAGATCAGAGTCAGGTTTGCATTCCGCCCGTGCTCGTCTTTCTGCAGGGTGCTGTTCTGTTCGCGATTTTGTTTTTTTTGGTTCGGGCGCCTATTGAGCCTTCGGTTTTCTTTGTTTCCGGTTTGATGACGATGATGGTTGTCTACGATATTACTCATTTTTCGACTCATTACATGCCAGCGACGAATGGTCTTTTGCAGGGGCTAAAAAAACACCACATGCTTCACCATTTTTCGGATCATGGACGTCGCTTTGGTGTGACCAGCCCGTTTTGGGATTATGTGTTTCGCACCCATCGCTGAGGTCGATTTTTGATTTCCGCAAGTCTATATCTCAAAATATTTAAAGTACGAGATTGGTCGCATTAATTATCGGTTTATTGGTATTCCTGCCATTTTTGTAATTATACAGGTTGGACCTTACGACGTACTTGAGTTTGGACTCAAGTCTGACGAGAGATGCTTGCCTGGCGTGGCAGGTGAGAATGTTTAGTGCGAGGTGCGTCCTCCGTCCGATTGAACGCTGTAAAAGGAGATTTATATGGCTTCGAAGTTTTTAAAGATGGCTTCCGTCGGTGCCATCGTGATGGCTTTAGTTTATGAAACGCCGGGCTTTGCCGATCCAGCGACGCTATGTCGGGAGTACGAAGCGCAGATCAAAGCCAAAAAGACTGAGGTTGAGGAAGCTCGGAGCGAAAAGATGAACGCGGCGATGGCTCTAGCTCAGGAATCTCAGTCTTGTTTTGCAGCACTTGAGGCCCTTAAAAGGGAGGAATTCGAGTTGCGTCGCAGGAATCCGGATTCCCAGGATCGATCGATTCAAAGGATGCTGGAGTCGCTGCAGGCGCAGATCGAGTCGAAGTCGGCTGATTGCGGGACAAAGCTTGAGGCTGAAATGCGGTTCGAAGAAGGGCTTTCGCCCTACCTTGAGCGCCTCCAAACGACAATGCTTGCGGAAGTGGATGCTATTAATCGACGAGCGCTTGCCCGAGGGTGCGCCCACCCTTGTTTAAGTCAACCTGGGTATTGCAGTTCGGATGCTCCGGTTGCGGGGGTGGTGGCGCGGGGACGGAGAGACACGACCACGACGGGTGTGGTCGGGATCCTTTTTGGTTCCTGCCAGTATCGTGTAGAGGTCGCTCTCGGTACGCCTTACGCCGTTCGTGAAGAGTATTGTCAGGAGTACTATAACGTTCGCCCCGAGTCCGCGGAGCATATGTACGGCGTCTGTCGCGGTTTGCAGAATGGCAGTTTCCGTGCGGGTCCGTGCGCGATACCCGGGTCGATTGGAGCCTGTACGATTCCTAACGGGGCCCGTGATGGGTTTGTTCTGCGAGAGTTTGTTTACCTTTCCGACGGTGCTCGTGTTGACGACTTAAAGCGCTCTTGTAACAGGAACGGAAAAGGCGTCTGGGAGCACGGGCTTCCTCTGCAGTAATTTTTGTAAAGGGCGGGGACGGGAGAAAGAACGGGGACGGAGTTGCTGTTTGTGTTCGTACTACTTGTGTGAGTACACGAGTTTGGTCCAAAAGTTTCATAGTGTGACGGACCTATGCGTGCGTCACGATTCTCAATTCTTTCGAGTCCTACCGGAATTGTTCATCTTTTTTGGAAGTGCCATAACAGTGAGTACCTTCTTAATCTTCCGAATGTAAAAAAACTCTTCTTCGATAGTCTGATTTTCGGTCTGAAGCACCGGGGAACAGACAATAGAGTGAAGCTCCACGCTTTTTGTTTGATGGGTAATCATGTTCATCAGCAGATGAGTTTTGAGGGGGGCGCTCAGGCCCTCTCTCACTACATGCGTGTGGCCCACGGTAGATTCGGGAGGCTCTTTAACACTTTATTTAGACGGTCGGGTAAAGTGGCAAACGAGCGACCTAAGACGCCATTGATTGGGGATTCAGATTCTCAGATGCGGGTTCACTTCTATATTGAAGCAAATCCGATTCGGGCCAGGATGGTTAAAGCCGAGAAGTTAAGATTCTATATTTGGAATTCTTATAGATATTACGCGCATGGGGAAGTGGACGATTGGACTGCGGTTCTTACACCACCTCAGTGGTACATGGAGCTGGGAACGAATTCAGAAGATAGACGACGTGCATATCGGAAGCTGTTCCGGCAGTATCTTGTGCAAGCAGTTTCAACTGGTCAACGCTATTTAACGCGCTTCATTGGAACGGCCCTTTGGATAAAGTCCCGAGAGGACGCACTGAGGGATTACTTGAAGTCCCAGTGCATTACGCGCGATCGAGCCACACCCTCATAAAACTGGATCTGGCACTCAAGAGTGAGTGCCTCAATGCTCAATGTTGGACGGGTTTTCCTCGTGATTCTTCGTGGGGAGGGGATCGGTGCGTCCAATTTTTCATTATTTTCTAGAAATCGGGTGTCATCTCGGTCAACCGCAATGCTTGAGTGGGCGAACGCGGCGAATGAGCGTAGTCTTTCTGGGTGGTTTTGCGCCTCGGAACGTAGGCTGCGAGGCTTAGCGCGATAAAACAGGAAGTCGAGGTCGGATGGCGGAGGTTTAACCGGAATTCCGATGGCTTATGACTCCGTCCCCGCTTCGAGATGATTAAACAATCTCAGTGTAATTATCGTCAGGGTTGTAAGTTCAGTCCGCCTGGGTTCTAGCCTAATCTCTCTCAAGTGATCGAAATGGAGGAGTATTTATGGCTGGAACACCGAATGCTCGATTGAGGCAAGCACCCACTCAAACCCTCGCAGTCCTCGGGCTGCTCTTGGGAGCCTCCGGCTGCTTGAAAGGTCCTATTGTTCGCTTTCAGGGGCGGATTTCTTTTCCGGATGGACGTAATTGCGTCCAGCCTCTCGGCGAAGCTCAAAACGAAGACTGGCGCGCATGCCACCAGTTCAAACGTCATTTCGACCCCGTAACCGGCGATTACTTCGTAGATCCGCAAGCTGATTCCTCACTCGCCAGTCCAGGCGCAAGTCAGAGAGGAGACTTCCCGCAGCCCAACGCGCTCCGACCGCTCCAGGCCACCCTCACTCTCCGAACCCTTCGAGCGGCCCCCTCAAACGAGGAGTGCGGCAAGGTTCGTGTACCTACGACTTCAAGTGGCTTTTTTGATGCCTACGTCCCGAGCTGCGGACCCGGAATCCCCAGTCGTCTCGAAGCTAGCGTCGAACTCGAAGCTCCGATTCGTACCCCAAACGGAGAAGGCGAGGGGAAAGTTCGCGCAGTCTGGAGTCAAACAGCGATCGCCAGTATCATAGCCCTCACTCCCCAGTCTGAACTTGATACAACGGCTACCGAGGAAAATAGTTACTCCAGTCCGGTCGAGGGTACCCCTCAGACTTTCGTGATCCCCACTTTTCGATTTCAGATGCCCTACCAGCTTCCTGAAGCAGATCCTAGAAACACCTCCATTCCGGTCATTCAAGTGGGTAATCGGATTCTCGCGCGCCCTGAAAATTCGGATGAATTCGGATATGTCCAACACGCCCTCTCGGCATTTGCCTCAGTCGTCGAGATCCAAAACCGGGTTTCTTCTCTCTATGGAACAAACTCCGGTGCGCCGGAGCTCCCGGATTCTTCTACTCGATATGTGCGGGGCCTCTTTCCAAATCACGCTGTCAGCGGATGGCGGAATGTCTATCTGGTCGCGTTTACCGCTGATTGGGCAACCGCAGGTTCGGGCGGGATCAATTTGCTCCGGCCTTTGCCAGATCTCTTTGCGCAAAACGGAATCGAGCCCTACGTTCGACTGATCTCCGAGACCGGAACCCTTCTGCACGAGTTCTCTCATTCCATCCACGCCGGATTGGCACCTCGGTCGATCGGCCTAGCCGATTACGGTTTCGCGAATTTCATGGAGCGGCCACTCAGTCCTAACGCCTCATCCAGCGTTGAGACGGTCTACGATTACGGACATACCCTGAATCAATATCAAGAAATGGGAACGGCCTTTGTCGAAGGAGTTGCTACGGGCATGGGGCAGTTCATCTTCAATGGCTGCAGATCGTGGAACCCGACGAAGCGAATTGGTGGGGGCGTTGGGCGAGGACTTTTTGAGGCAAATATGTGGTCCGGTGACCTTACATGCGACCAAACGGGTGATGGGTGCCAGGCCCACCACGTGCGATATCTGTTGCGGACCGTTCATGGGCTGGCTGAAGGATCGCCAACCTATAACTATCGACTCAAGTCGCTTCAAAACTTGACGGCAATGGGAGCGCGAATTAGGCAGAGCGGAATCTTGAGTAACAACGAGCAGCGCTACGCGGAGTTCGTATGTGACCTCCTGGACGCCGATTCCGACACGCAGTTCTCGCAGACGGATGGAATGGAGTACATTCACGACTTCACGGCCGAGGCGGCACGAGTCATGGGCGGTATACCGCGGTCAAGTATCGGAACCCGGCGTTACGTGGGTAATCCGGTTCCCGAAGAAATTCAGATTCCTCTGGTTACCTTTATTCAAAATCTCAACACGATTTGCGATGGCTCGGCCTGTGATTTCACTCGCATACCCGACGTGAGTCAGACCGCCTACAGTAATGATGTATATAGTGAGTATGTACGTCGCCGAGTTTCGGTGGATGGTAGTCCGGTTTCGCCACAGAATCTGGCAACTAGCTTCGTCAATCAGGGACTCATTCGTGACCGCAACGAGCTGAATAATCTTCTAAAGTCGAACTGGATGGAAGAGCTGAGATAGGGAAATTTTCGGTCAATCGTGACAGATTTCAATCTTTAATTCTAACTTGAAATGAATGGGTGCAGAAGCTGATGAAAACACGAAAATGCGGGAAATTAATCGACTCGTTGAAACAGAAACCTTACATTCTTTCCAAAACGGCGAGGGCCTCCCTTTTGATATTATTTGCCGGTGGAGCGCTCACAGGATGTGATCCCGCTGCGATCGTGGCGAGCCTTGATCAGGCTTCTGTGTTTTCCGTTCTCGTGGACTGGCGGCAGAGTGCACGGAAGCCCGATGAAATTGAGCCAGTATGGGATCGGACGGTCTTTACCCAGGAGACGGTGATGGTCGTCAACGATAACCCGGTTCTACGTGCCCAAGGGCGTCCGCTTGAGCCAGAGAATTTTCGCGTCACGCTGCTCGCGGATTCCGACGACCAAGTGACTCGTTCGGTGGGTTGGAGTTCCGATATCTGGCTCGAGACCGGGGGCGTACCTTTTCAGGGGGGCTCAGCGTTAAGTCCCGGTCGGATGGGCTTCTCGCTCTTGTCTCCGCTCACGACGACGCGTCCTGTGATCGAAAATCAGGATGTGAATGTCCAGGTTGAAGGGTTGCTTCTGAATCCAGGTCAGGAGGCGACCGTTACACTCAGACAGCAGGCTTATAATGGATCGATTTTGCAGCCCCAGTCTCTTTCGCAAGTTAAAGTTCGCTTGGATCCTGATGTTCTTTTAATTCCGATGAAGGTCACCGTGATTAGATATCTCCCAGAGGTCAGTCCTGAAAATCCTCTAGGATGGAGGCATGGATATCCCAATCTCAGCGAAAAAATAATTCGAAACTGGATCGACGGTTATAGTGTTGATTATAACAGGGGCGCCTCAATTGTCCGAGACGGCACGACTGGTCTGCGATCGCGGCCAGCTCTCATGTCAGAGTTATATCCTGTCAGAAATTGGAATGGGAGTGATGATCCCTTCGAAGGGAAGACATCTGCGTTAACACGGCTTAACCTAGATACGGTGTTCGCGGCCTGTAAGATTCAATTTCGGTTAATGGAAGTGAGTTTTGCGTCGGTCCAGAGTCCGTGTCGTGCCTTGCGCACTGCAGGTGGGGGCCAGCCCGGCTGTCTGACGACCCGCGGAGCGAACGGCGCCAATTCTTTGAGTGAAGACTTTGCGCATCCAGGTTGGGTGAACGTTTTCCTTACAGACGCCCTTGAAGATGAGAGGGGAGCCCAGTTTGCCTACCGTGACGGACCATCGGGTGCGAATGGACTCCAAGTTTCAGGTGACCAGGGGCCAGTCGCGGTTGTGGCTTACGGAAGTATTCTTGAAGGGGGAGAGCGTGCACACTTAGACAATGTCCTCGCGCACGAAGTGGGACATATGTTTGAGACGGGCGAGCGGGTGTTTTTGGATGGAAGAAATGCCGCACCCAATCTCATGAGTGATAATGCTCCGATTCTTAATGCCGAGCAGTGCGCTTCTGCTCGCCACGCCGTCATGGATCTGCATCGCTTCGATACCATCGAATGAGAGGGATCGGCGGCGGCTTGTAATACTCTATAATCTCTGTTTAAGGCGGGAGAGACGCAGGTTTGAAAGGTCGAGCCTGGGTCCTGAATTCGGGAAATTTCGCCTTCTTAGGGGACGATACGAATGATCATTTTGATTTCGCAAACCTGAATTGAAATTCTTTAAGGAGGGCTTGCGTTAGCTCTCCGGCATTCAAATCCCGAAGGAGCTCTGGAATGGGATGAGGGGCCTTGAGCTCTCGGTGGGCACGGATCGCTCGTTTAAGGTATTCAGCCGCTTTCGTCGGAACTCGCTCAAAGGTGTCGTAATCGACGCGATAGAGTCCGAAACGTGGCCAAAATCCTTTATCCCATTCAAAATTATCGAGCAGCGACCAGCAGTAATATCCGCGAATATCGATCCGGTCCCGCTGTACGACCTGTCCCACTTCCATTAAATGGGAACGGTAATACTCTTGCCGCTGCTCGTCGCGGTCATCGGCGATTCCGTTCTCAGTAATATAAATGGGGAACCCATAAGAGCCAGCCATCCGCAGGACCCGCCCTAATCCGTCCGGATGAATTGCCCAGCCGACATCCGAGCGTGGCTCTGCACCCTTTGCAAAGCTCAGCTCGATGGGTACCGAAGCCTGATCGAGCGGATTCGGAATGCGTCCCTTCACGTAGCTCTTGGTGTAATAATTCACTCCAATAAAATCGACGGTGGAACGTCCGACTGCCGATTCGACGATGCCCGGATTGGGAATTACGCCCAAGACACCGAAGTTCTGGCCCTTTCCAGTCGAGGCTTCCAACCAAGCTTGATTGTAAAAGCGGTGCAGCACAGAAGCCATCACCTGATCTAAAGGATTCCAGTTTCGATCAGGATAAAAATCCACCATGTTGTGAGCGAATCCCACCTGGAGCGGAAAGTCTTTCCACGGTCCTGTGCGATCTTTCACTTGAGTGTGTATCAAACGGTAAGAATCGACATGACACCGAAACAGATTTAAATTGGCAATTGCAGCACTGCGAGTTGAAGCCAACCCGGGCGGCATTTTATTACTAAGATAGCCACCTGCGATCAGAACCATCGGCTCGTTGATTGTGCACCACAAAGGAATCCGGGGGCCTAGAGCTTCAATGACCTTTAATGCGAACGAACGAAAGCGGTGAGGAGCCTCCTCCCATGCGAAGCCACCACGCTCCGTAAACCACTGCGGTGAGGTAAAGTGATGAAGGGTGAGCATGGGCATGATCCCGTGCCGTTCACACTCATCGATGAGTGCTCGATACCAATCCAGGGCAGTCAAATCCCACAGTCCATCTCTCGGCTCTACTCGAGCCCATTCCACTGAGAATCTGTAGCTGTTCAAACCCAGATCAGCGGCAAGTTTGATATCCTCCCGAAAGCGTTCTCGGTGACCTGATGCTTTTCCCGAGCGGGCACCACCTTCAACGCGGCCGGCGTGTTCCCAAGCCCACCAATCACTGTGATGGTTATCCCCTTCGACTTGATGCGCGCTTGTTGCTGCACCCCAGAGAAAATTTTTCGGTGACATGCGGGGCCTTTCCTGCCCCGCGCGGACGCGAAGCAGCGTTACTGCTCGATCAAAGAACCGCCGAGGCGGATTTTAAATTTCCGCCCCCTCCATTCAACGGTACTCCCGGATGCAATGGATATCCAGAGCGGGAAAGCCGAAGCTTCTCGCACAAACCATGCCAGGGCGAGATGGGGGGTTATACTGCCACCACAGACTCGCATGAGTGCTAAGTCACAGCACCACCAGGTCAAGAGCGACACGAAAAACACGCCATAAAAGGGGGCTAAGCTCAGATAGGAAAGGCCCCACGCACCAATGGCACTTGAGGCGAAGGCGGAAAACCAAGGCTCGATTAGAAATACGAGTGGCGCCTGTGCCTTACGGATTCGGCCCCAGCGCACATGCCTCAGCCAGTAAGCGCGAAGAGTCATGCGATCCACAAACTGAGTGATTGTCTCTTGGGTAAGAACGATTCGATAGCCCTGCTGCCGAATGAATTGGCCTGCGATATAGTCCTCGGCCAGATAGTTCGCCAGCGCTCGCAATCCTCCGAATCGATCTGCTATGGATTTTCGAAACATCATCGACTTACCTACGACAATGGTTTGACCGATGGCATAGGCCGAAACCAAATTCCGTGTGTAGAAGCTATTGAGAATCACGGACTCAAGATGCCCTGGCCAATTCGCTGAAAACTCACCCGAAATTGCTGAGGTCACCATTCCAACGTCAGTATCGATATAGGAAACAAGCCGCTTCAAGTAGTCCGGTTCGACGCGTGCATTGCTGTCACTAATCAAAAGCCAGTCCGATGTTGCAGCGTCGTATCCTTTCACCAAGTTATTGATTTTTGGATTCGGACCACAATCCATGTCGCCCAAAATCAACTGCGATTTCACCTGAGGGTAGGCGACCATTAAAGCCCGCACAATGTCGCACGCAGGGTCTTTGTCGTCTGCAACCGAGAAAAGAAGCTCGTATTGGGGATAATCTAAATTAAAAAAACGCTCGAGATTATCACGAAGCCCACTTTCGAGGCCTTTAACTGGCTTCAAGACAGAAACCGGGGGCATCTCATGGGTCTTTAGAGTCTTCACTGCGCGCTTGCGAGAGTAATGTGCGAGGGAGAGTCCCGTTCCGGCCAACATGAGAACGATTCCCAAAACCCAGACAGCAGTCGTAAAAAGTGCGAACGACGTCAAAAGAAGGCCCCCGCATGGCAGTAAGCGAACTGCCACTATTGATCGATGACTCATGGTCCCCGATTCATCCCATTTTATCAAGGGCCCGGGCCTCCCCGATGGATCGCTCGGCTTTTAAAAAAAGGCCTGGTACTCAGCAGAACCAGGCCTCGAATATCAAACTTCTACTTTTGTTTCGCTTGTTGCGACCGCAGCCCACGGCGGGACGTTCGGATTGAAGTACCTCGAGTTTAAAACCCGAGTTGGACTCCGGCAGTCAGCATGAGGCTGGGGGCGTCTCGCAGATAAGAATAAGCATTCGCCAGAACGTTCGCTTCAAGTATTAAACTAGCAGTGACACTAGATGAGGTGCTGATTGGAAGAATTGCACCCGTCATCCCGCCAAGCGATATCCCGCTTAGACTTTCGTTGGTGGACGAGCCTGGTAAGTTTGAGAACGAATATCCAACTTGGGGGCCAACATAGAATTGGGGGAGAAAGTAGTACTCGAGCCTCGGAAGAACCGAAAGGTTAAATGTATAGATGTTGCAAGTGCCAGGACCTTCGCAACCCGTGTAGTACCCACTGGTCATCGTGAGTGAGGTTCCAAGCTTAATCGTGTCAGAGAGAGTATGAGCATAAGTAATTTGAGTGGCCAGGTTCATGTCCCCAGAAAGGGGTACTGGATCGGGAGGTGTCAGAGGAATAGCCCCTCCCCCTTGAAGTCGGAGATCTCCGGCAAAAGCTAGTCCTGCTGTCGAAGCACAAAAAATAATGGCCATTACTGACATCGAGTAAAATTGAAATATAACCTTTGAAATTCTGTTCATGGTTTCGTTTCTCTGCGTTGAATTATGCTCTGCGAAATAGGCTACGTTTAGATTGAGTTCCGAGCAACTTCCATTTCCTTTTTTTTGTTGCTCCCTGAAATATCACTGTACTTTGCGTCGCATAGGTCCGCTTTTTTTGAGTCCCTGCGGGCGATCATGGCTTCGGGCGGCGGCTGCGGACAAAAAAAGAACCGATTCAGGGATCAGGAAAGACTCCTGATATGAACCGGTTCCATCGTTTACCTGAATAGAACTGAGATTAAGTGAGGTGCCGGCTGATGGCTTCAGCGAAGGCTTCTTTGCGTTGAAGTCCTACGAGTTGGTCCACCGGTTGGCCATTCTTGAACAGGATGACAGTCGGGATCCCGCGGATATTGAACTTGCCTGGAACTTGAGGGTTCTCGTCGACGTTCATTTTGAAAACGTTGACCTTGCCCTGAAACTCAGTGGCGAGGGCATCGATCGTGGGCGAGAGCATGCGGCAGGGACCACACCACTCGGCCCAAAAATCGACCATAGACAGGTTTGCGGACTTCAAGACTTCAGCGTCAAAATTGGCATCCGTGGCAACACGAACGGCTTTAGATTCAGACATGGAAATTCTCCTTCGATGCGGTTACCCATAGACTCGTGTCACAAACCTCTCAAGATTGGCAACCGCAAGACTACCTTCTCGCGACGGCAAATGAGTCGGCGCAAATCCGTGAGCAGTTTCTGAAGGACCACCTTCAGGATCTTGTGACGGGTGCCCAATGGATCGGGGAGTCGATTCGGACAGGCGGAAAAGTCCTCATTTTTGGAAATGGGGGTTCTGCAGCCGACGCACAGCACATGGCGGCCGAGATGGTCGGGCGGATGCTGATTGAGCGTCGCCCCTTGCCGGCGATCGCTCTTACAACAGACTCCTCAAACTTGACTGCCATCGGGAATGACTTCGGCTACGATCAGGTTTTCGTGAAGCAAGTTCAGGCCTTAGCACGTGCCGGGGACATTGTGATCGCCATCTCCACTTCGGGGAATAGCGGGAACGTGGTCCTTGCTGCCGAGGAAGCTAAACGTTTAGGCTGCAAAGTCATCGGCCTGACGGGTGGGTCGGGTGGAAAGCTAAAAACTCTCTCAGACCTCACCCTGAATGCTGCGCTGGGGAAGAATTCCTCTCGGATTCAAGAGACCCATAGTTTCGCGATTCACAGTTTGGTTGACCTTTTAGATCGTTTTTTTCTGACCGACTGAGTGCCCCTTGCTCTCTGAGAAAACGGGTTTAGACTAAAAGTATGCGGCTCCTGACGGTCCCAGTTTCAGCGCTCCTTTCCATTCCTAAATCGGTGAGAGTGAGTGTTCTTAAACGAGTCGGTGCACGCGCCATTGATTTGAGCATCATGCTCCTCTTTTCCAATGTTTTGCCCTATCCCGTGGGTCCTCTTGCGGGGTTCGCCTACTCGATTCTTGGGGATGGAATGAACTTTGGTCCGTTCCGTCGGCAGAGCGTGGGCAAGAAGGCACTTGGCCTTCAGGTGCGCCGCCTCATTCCCGAGGCGGGAGGAGATCGCCCCGTTCTTACTTGGCGCGACATCGGTTTACGAAACATCCCGGTCGGCGTCGTGACCTTCCTTCAGATCATTCCAGTGCTTGGGTGGATTCTTCTCGTCCTCGTTGGGATCCCCCTTCTTGTCGTCGAAGTCTGGCTCATGATTCATAATCCGGGTGGGCACCGCCTGGGCGACGTATTGGGGGACACGGAAGTGGTTCCCGTCGAGCCCCGTTCCTCATGAGGTCCTCCTCGAGAGTTTCTTCTTTTAGCTCGCTGCGTTGACTCTTGCTCCCTGGAGTGAGCAAGGGGATAACCCTCGGACTCATGTCAAAATCTGCTGCGCACGACGGAAATCTCCTCCATCTCATTGATATCAGCTCATTCATTTTTCGCGCTTTTTACGCGATTCGTTCCCTGAATGCGCCGAATGGCGAGCCGGTGAATGCGGTCTATGGAGTCGCGGCGATGCTGGGGCGTCTGGTGGACGAGGCGAAGCCCGAGCATTTGGTCGTGGCCTACGATTCGAAAGAGCCGTCATTTCGGAAAGAACTGTTCACGGATTACAAAGCGAATCGAAGTGCTGCTCCCGAAGAGCTTCTCCCTCAATTCGACCGCATCGAACAGCTCGTGCAGGTGATGGGCATTCCTTCCTTTCGTAAAGCGGGAGTGGAAGCTGACGATTTGATTGCGACCGTGACGAAACGTTGGTTAGCCGAGTCGCCGAAGCACCAGGTGGTGATCGTGACCGGCGATAAAGATCTCATGCAGCTCGTGAATGATCGCGTTTGCATCTGGGATACGATGAATAATCGGATCTTCCGTCACGACGAAGTGGTCGAGAAGTTTGGAGTAGGGCCGGAAAAAGTACGCGATTGGTTGGCATTGGTTGGGGATAGTTCGGATAATATACCGGGTGTCGAAGGAATTGGCCCGAAGGGTGCGACCGATCTCTTGAAGACCTATGGAACACTCGAAGGTGTTTTGAGCGCAGCAGCCGAGGGGCAAATCACTGGTAAAAAAGGCCAGGTTCTAAAGGAGCAAGTGGACGGTGCGCGCATGTCGGCGAAGCTTGCTTCCCTGGTCGAGGATGTACCGCTTGATGGAATGGACCCTGCGAAGTTCGTCTATCGCTTCGGTGTCAGTCCAGAATGTGCGACCTTTTTACAGGAACTCGGCTTTCATTCTCTGTTGAAGAAGTGGGTGGGTGAAGGTTCGGATCGTGCGCCACTCCAGGTCGCCCAGTCAGACGAAATTCCCGCTCCGACGGGACCATCCCCGTCCTTCTCGGGGGGCTTTGAGCCTATCGTGGCTCCGCAGTGGAGCGGACCTAAGCCCGTTTTTAAGACAGTCCTCACTGAGGCTGAGCTCGAAGCGGTTTGCGCTGAGATTGAAGAAAAAGGAGAGTTTGCTTTCGATATCGAAACGACCTCCCTGAATCCGCGTATCGCGGAACCCGTGGGCTTCTCGATTTGCACGAATGATTTAGAGGCCTGGTATATACCCGTGGGCCATCGGATTCGACTCGACGCGCCGCCTGTTCGACAGTTACCTTTGGAAAAAGTGATCAGCGCCTTGAAGCCAGTGCTCGAAGATCCAAAATACAAAAAAATAGGTCAGAACTTGAAGTATGACTTCAGTGTTTTGGAGGAAATGGGCTTGCACCCTAACGGGATTGGGGCCGACACGATGGTCGCCTCTTATGTTTTAGATCCTGAAGGTCGCCATAATTTAGATGTTCTTTCGCAGAAGTACCTGGGTTACCCGGTTCTGACTTACGAAGAAGTTTGCGGAAAAGGTAAAAACGAGATCGGCTTCGATGAAGTGGCAATCGATATCGCCACTCGTTATAGCGCCGAGGATGCGTGGGTTGCTTGGCAGCTCTGGAAAGTATTGCAGCCAAGATTACTCGAAGAAAACTTGACGCCGATTTTCGCTGAAATCGATTTGCCGCTCGTGAAGATTTTGGGGCACATGGAGCGCACCGGCGTTTGTGTGGATGTGGATTGGCTCAAACACCTTTCGAAAGAGTTCGAGAAAGAACTTCATTCCATCGAAAAGAAAATTGCCGAATTCACAAAGGGCCCGGTGAACTTAAACAGTCCCAAGCAGCTCGCTCAATTGCTTTTTGAAGAGCTGAAACTGCCTGTTCAGTCCAAGACGAAGACGGGATTCTCGACGGATGCGTCGGTTCTTGAGGCGCTCGCGCCCCTGCATGAGGTGCCGAAGCTCTTGCTCGAATACCGCGAGATTTCGAAACTGAAGGGGACCTACGTGGACCCCATTCCGCAGATGCTCGACCCAAAAGATCACAAGATTCACACCAGTTTCCGCCAGACCGGGACTGCGACCGGGCGTCTTTCGAGTTCAGATCCCAATCTTCAGAACATCCCGATTCGCTCGGATCGAGGTCGAAAGATTCGCCGCGCGTTTGTGCCCTCGTCAGGGTGTGTGCTCCTTTCTGCAGACTACAGTCAGATTGAGCTTCGATTGCTCGCTCACATGAGTGGTGACAAGGAACTCTGTGCTTCATTCAATCGAGACGAAGACGTCCACCGTCGTACCGCAGCCGAAATATTCGGGATTGTTCCAGAACAGGTGGATGACCGACAACGGGGGATCGCCAAAGCGATTAACTTCGGTCTCATGTATGGAAAGACGCCCTTTGGTCTTTCCCAAGAACTGCATATCAGCCGGAAAGAAGCCCAGGAGACGATCGATCGGTATTTTGAGCGCTACAGCGGCGTAAAACGTTTTCTAGATCATCAAATTGTTGATGCGCGCCAGAACGGTTTCTGCACGACGCTGCTGGGAAGGAGACGTCCTCTTCCAATGATCACTTCAAAGAACGCGGCGATTCGAGCCAATGCTGAACGGATGGCGATGAATGCCCCGATTCAGGGTACGGCGGCGGATTTGATGAAGATTGCCATGATTCAGCTCGATCAGAAGTTAATCCAAGGAGCGTATCAGTCGAAGCTCATCCTGCAGGTGCACGATGAGGTGCTTCTTGATTGTCCGAAAGCGGAAGCCGAAGCAGTGAAAGATCTCACTGTGCAAGTGCTAGAAAATGCCATGAAGCTTTCGATCCCGCTCCGGGTCAACGCGGCGCTGGGTGATAATTGGATGGATCTCTAAAGGATATCAGATCACGGGGCCCAGCCGCCGTGTTCCGAAGCGGTCCATCAATTCGGTGCGGTAGCGGATCCAGGGAAGGGAAGCGGCGCTTTCCGCACGAGCCCGGAACTCTTCAGCGATGGGCAGATTGGCCCTCCACTCGCGCGCGGCTCCGACTGCCGCGTCGGTGAGGCGTGCAGCCGCCTCGGCGTTGAGTACGGGGGCGCGAAGGTCGAGTGCGCTTTCCGCGAAGGCTCGATAAAAAGGAAAGGCCCAGACATGGAATTCAAGAAATTCCGCCATGCGTTGATCGCGCACTTCGCTTTCAAGCCGACGGTAAGCAGCATCCGGGTCCCCGATGGGGCCTGAGGTGGGGATGGGTCCGAAGAGGGCAAATAGCTTTTCCCACTCCGCTAAAGTCTGGGCGCTGGGTTGATCCTCGGGAGCATTTTCGAGCATATCGAAAAGGAGATCTTCCCCGAACAGCGCGGCAAGCCGATTGAGTGAATCCGCATGGGTGCGAAGAACTCCGATCAGAAAGTCGACTAGTCTGTAATTCAAAGTGGGAAGCGAGCTCATGATTATTTCCAGAGTTTAAGCGGATCAGGTGGCGTCGACAAGCAAAGGGTTCGTGTCTTTTAGAATTCGTAGTCCGAATCCGTTAAGGGGTCTTGAGACCTTAGGAGTCTGGTCGCATTGGCTTGGGATTGCTCCCATCTCGAGTCAGCCGGGGCTGGTTTGATATCACTGGATTCGATGACGGGGATTTCGTCTCTTCTAAATCCGTCGAGGCCGGGTCTAACCAGTTTAGAGCCGGGCCTGATTCGGCTCTTGGCCGCTTCGACCGTCTTTTCCTGAATTCGATTGAGGGCCGCCCTCATGCGCGGGTCAGCGGAAAGGAAAGCAGGTTGTCCGGCCCTGGTCTGAGCGGGTGGCTCAGCCGGTTTACCCGAGGGGACTGCAGGAAGAACTTTCTGTTCGGACGGGGAAGTGGATCCACGTGATGCTGGAGTTTGAGCCGAAGCCTCAGCAGGAACCGAGGCTTGACGGGGTCCCTCGGACTTTAAGGCTTCGACGGCTGCCCGCGCCCATTTTTCCAGGGCCGCTAGGGGAGCCAGCGATTCTGCAGGAGACCTGATTTCGCCCGGTTGGCTCACATGCCTTTCAAATATCTGAGACAGGGAGAGGAGTTGGTCGGCGCACTGTTGGATCCGGTTCCATCGGTCGGCTGAGGTCTCTGTGGCGAGGGGGGAGTCTGGGAGTGACGTGCGGTTGGAATGGAGAGGTTCTTGACCTTGAGTTCGGTTGCCCGAGAAGTTGCTG
>CANMSW010000012.1 GCA_947500275.1 Bacteriovoracaceae bacterium
CCAATGGATTCGTGCTCCGGCTTTCCGGATGGACGATGATGCCCAGGCGCCAAGAAGGGCGGGTCCGTCTAAGAAGTCAAAGCCATACCTGAGAAGGTTGACCTCTCGGCTGATGAGGAAGGCTGTCGTTTTTTCAAAAAACTCTCTGACTTCCTCAGACTCTAAATAGACTAGAACGCCCTCGATCAAAATCAGGATCTGTCTGCCTTTGAGCGCGCCGAGTTCATTTATCCAATTGGGATCGCTCAAGGAGCGACTGATATACTGATGGGAGCCTTGCGCGGGCCTAATGCTCTTTCGAAGGGCGATGACTTCGGGCAGGTCGAGGTCGATCCAGGTGAGGTGGGGATCACCCCGCTGAATCTGAGCAGTGAGTCCCAAACGATCCATGCGCGAACACAGGCCCGCTCCTACTGAAATGATCGTGACTGGCTGGCCGTGCGCTTCCCGAAGAAAGAGGGCGGTCTCTTGGTCCAGACGTTTTGCTCGGGCGATGCAGGAACGTAAGACGTAGGAGTCACCTTCAATCCACCTTGAGTCGACTCCAATTTGCTCACACCAGAGTCGCGCCGTAGGGTCGTCGAAACCGAGACGCGGAGTGAGCCGCTTTGCGTTCGCTCTTGCCCATAATGGAATGCAGAGCGTTTTGGGAACGCCCTTAAGCTGCTGAAGTTCGTCGTAAGCAATATCCTGTTTTTCTGAAGTCATGGGGAGGGAAGGTGAATGCCAAAGACTTTCAATGCATTCGCCGTAGTCACACGTGAAACTTCGTCGAGAGGTAGTCCTTTGATCTCAGCGAGTTTCTGGGCCGTGTGGACGACCATTCCGGGTTCGCACTTACGACCCCTCATGGGAACGGGAGCAAGAAAGGGAGAATCCGTTTCAACGAGGAGTTTTTCGATGGGATAAGCTCGCGCTGAAGTTCTCAAGTCTTCAGCCGCCTTGAAGGTCAGAATTCCAGAAAAAGAGATATAAAAACCGAGATTGATGCATTCCTGCCCGAATGCCTGACTGCTCGTGAAGCAGTGGATGACGCCGGGGACTCGAGCGAGCGAGCCATCAGCATTTTTGGGGATTCGTGCGATGTAGTCCTTGAGTGCCGTGAGCTGGTCTTCTTCTGCTTCGCGAGTGTGGATGACGACAGGGAGGTTGAGCTCAAGCGCGAGGTCAAGTTGCTCTTTCAAGATTTGGCGCTGCACTTCTCTCGGGGAATGATCGTAGTGGTAGTCCAGTCCGATCTCGCCAATCGCACGGCATTTGGGATGTTTCGCCGCTTCGCGGAGTTTTTCGAGATCTCCCGGCTTTACAGTCACCGCTTCATGGGGATGCACTCCCACGGTGTGGAACACCGACGGAAAGCGATCGGAAACCGCTTGGACAGCGTCCAATGTGGGTAAGTCTGTTCCGATATTGATGAGGGTTCGCACGCCGAGAGCAGCCGCCTCGTTCACGAGTTGTTCTGCTGGTTTTTCTGATCCCTCGTACTCAAGGTGACAGTGTGTATCGATCCACTCTAATTGCATATCAGCTTTCTATTGGCCTGAGCTGTTGGTGGAAGGAGTTGCTTGCGAGGCAGGGCTACCCAAGCGGTCGATCAGCTTTTCCCAAACGGGCAGAGGCAGCAGGCCTCCGACTTTGCGGCCGTTGATAAGAATCGTAGGGGTTCCCTCGATTCCGATGGAATCTCCTTCTTGGAGGTCCCGCTCAATAGCGCCTTTTGCTTCTTCCGAATCGAGGCAGGATTGGAATGCGACCTCGTCGAGCCCAGCCTTTTTCGCAAATTCTGGGACTCCACCTGGCTTGAGGTCAGTCTGATTTTCGAAAACCTGCTCGTAATAAGCCAAGAATTTGCCTTGTTTTTGCGCGCAGTAGGAACCCCGTGCAGCCTCGCAAGCGACTTGGTGGCCGCCCGCTCCTTGGATCTTGGCATTACAATGAGAGTCGAGTGGATAGTTTCTGAAGACGACGCGGACCATGCCTGGCTTGCGGAGTTGAAGGTTGTGGAAAACCATCGCGGCTCGTTGGCAGTGAGGGCACTGAAAGTCACTGAACTCGACGATGGTGATTGGGGCGTCCGCCGGGCCCATCGAGGGAAGCTCGGGGCCGGTTTGCACCGCGACGATGGGTTGAGCGAGTGTATTCTGAATCACTTCGGCGACCGGGAAGTCGCTCAAGTCTTGATTGAAGCTTGCCGAAAGCCCACCCACGGTCACGAATAAGCTCGCGATTTGAATTCCGGCCAGCACCCGCCACTTTCCAGAATGAAGAGGAAGAGACGACAAAGGGCGAGGGCGAAGTGTCCAGGCAATCAGGAATATCAGAATATTAATGGCGTCGATTCCCAAGCAGAACAGGCAGGCTGTTCCGATCGAAAAGAGCATGACTCCCAAATAAAGCGCAGAAACGGTAGTCGCGAATGCGCCCATGGCAAAGAGGGCCCGAATTCCCTCGTCGCGCCATTCCTCAATTTGAGCGAGCAGTGAGATTACGAAAACCCCGAGCAGGAAAGCTGCGGCAAAGGACGCGAGTGGGAATCCAGGTACGAGTTCTGCCCAGCGGCTCGCCGAAACCACGTCGCAATTCATCGATTCGCCGACTTTGCAGAGGGAGTTGAAATCGGCGATTCCCGACCGAAGTTCATAAAAATGCTGAGCAAGGTAAATGGCGGACGCCGCTCCAATGAGAGAAAGGAGGGAGATCAGAAGGAGGCGCGGAGTAACTTGGGTGCCTGATGGGGAGTTTCGCGCGGTGGTTTGATCGGCCATTTTGAATTTTCTCCTTGAGTCGCTTTCTTTGGGGGTAGCATGAGCTTAGACCTGTTGCTACTTTCGGGGAAGATGGGATCCATTCGAGAATTGCGCAATTTACTTTCAGTCGTTTTTGGCCTGGTCCTTTTTTCAGTCGGCGGAGCGGCGGGGTGTACCCGGCTTGACTCTGATCCAACCGCGGGGGCGTTCCAGAATTCGGGAGCACTCGAGGGCGGAACCCTGGAAGATCGCTTAAAAGCGGTGATCCGAGTGCATTTGACCTCCGACCCGGTCACCCTGGATCCCTGGCTTGCTGAAGACGGGGTTTCACTTAAAGTGCTCAATAACGTCATGCAAGGTCTGGTCGAATATGGACTGGATGGCCAGATTCAACCTGCTCTCGCTGAGGAGTGGAAGGTTTCAAAAGACGGATTGAGGTGGGAGTTTACTCTTCGGCCCCAAGTCCGTTGGTCGGATGGCCGACCGGTCCGGACCGATGAGTTTGTTGCCGGTTTCCGTCATGCGCTCTCTCCTGCAACCCCGAGTAAGCTTGCTCCTCTCCTCATCAATATTAAAAATGCGGCCGCAATTCGTGCACGGACCAAGCCCCTATCGGAACTCGGGGTTCTGGCCTCTGGCGATGATCCGAGGAAATTGACGATTCTGCTCGAAAAGCCACAACCTTGGTTCATTCATGCTTTGACTCTGCCCGTCGCGTTTCCGCTCAGGGGTGAGATCTTGCGTGGCAACAGTGGCCGATGGCCGGATACGGCCCCCGTGACTGGACGATATCGGATAGTGGAGCGCCGATTGGACCGTTCGATTCGCTTAGAGCCTAATCCGAATCATTGGTCAAATGACCCTTCGAAGCCTCAAAAAAATCTTCGCTCGATTGTTCTTCAAGTGATTCAGGATGATTCGACCGCACTGAATCTTTTCGAACGAGGGGATCTCGATGTCATTTCTAGAATTCCCGCTCTTGAGCTCGATCGGATTAAGCGACGCTTTCGGGTCGTGCATGACTCCTTTTTCGGAACTTTTTTTCTGGGGTTTAATCTCAACAAAGCGCCTTTTCAGGATCGTGAAATGAGGAGAGCGGTGTCCGCCGCGATCAATCGGCAGGAAATTGTAAAGCTTCTCTCGGGAAGTGAATTGCCGAGTTTTAGTTGGATCCCGGCGGGAATTGAAGGCGGCCCAAGCGAAGAAGAGGTTGAGAACATCCGTGCTGACGCGAAGAAGTCGCTCGAGATACCCCCTGTTTTGGCGAAAGCCCTTCAAGCGGTGAAGGCCAGAGGCGCAGGGAGCGCTGAGTTCGTGGATTTTGCGTTCGACTCGAGTTCGCGAAACCAATTGGTTGCCGAAAAGATACAACAAGACGTTCAGAAGAAGTTGGCTTTGAATTTGTCGTTGAAGCCGTCCGATTGGAAAACACACGTGCGCCAACTTGGGACCGATCCTGCGCCTCTCTGGCGGTTTGGCTGGATGGCTCCGTTTCGTGATCCGATTTCGCATTTTCAAGCGTTTACGAGTGGAGACCCAAATAACTACACTCACTACTCGAACCCGTCTTACGATCGTTTGGTTTCTGAGATTTCAAGTTTACCGCCGGGATCCAAACGTGAGGAGTTGATCCGCCAGGCGCAGCGAATTCTGACTGAAGAAGATGCAGTCATTATCCCGCTCTTTCAGGGCGTACAAACGCACGCGCTGGGTGCACGGCTCGAAGGGTTCCAAGTGAGTCCCTTTGGGATAATTCGTTTCGATCAGCTATCCATACGCGAAGGTGCTGCCAATTAGGCCAGGGACTTCGAGATCGCGCTCATTCGTATCTAAGAGCGTCGATCGTTTCGATCTGAGACGCTTTTCGAGCGGGCCACACTCCAAACAACAGCCCCGTCCCTGTTGACATGGCAAATGCCGGAAACAGAATCCAAAGCGGTGCACGCATATCGAATTTTCCGACGATCCAAGTGACTAAGAAAGTCAGCGAGACGGAACTGGCTAGCCCGAGAAGCCCGCCGATGAGGGAAAGAGCCAGGGCTTCTGCGATGAATTGTCGCAAAATGTCTTTTCGACGGGCGCCCACTGCCCTGCGTATTCCGATTTCACGTGTTCGCTCGGTCACGCTGACCAGCATGATGTTCATGATGCCAATTCCACCCACGAGCATCGAAATCATGGCGATCCCACCCAAAACATAGGTCAGCATTCCGAGAATCGTGTTCATGGTTTGAAGCATTGCGTACTGGGTGACGACGGTGAAGTCCTCCTCGCCATCGTGCCGCACTTTTAGAATCTCTCTGACTTCGGCCACTGCGTCGTCGACTCCGGTTCGAGATTTTGCGCGAGCCCGAATACCCATGAGTTTATCGTCGTTGAAAATCCGCATTGCGGCGCGCGTGGGTACAAATGCGATATCGTCGAAGTTGAGTCCTAAGCTCTGGCCGCTTTTGGCGGTTACACCGATAACTCGGTGCTCACTGTCATTGATTTTGACGAGCTGCCCGAGGGGATCGGCATCGCTAAAGAGCGTGTGCGCAATGTTGTACCCCAGAACGACTACTCTTCTGCCGTAGTCTTCTTCTTGGCTGAAGAATTCACCCCGACCGATCCTCAGATTAAAGATGCGTACGAATCGATCGCTTGCACCCATGACGGATACGTTGGCGGTGGATTGGGGTGTTTTGATTTGGCCAGCACCAAAAATAATCCCAGTGACTGCATCCAGGCTCACAGCCTGGCGTTCGAGGGCTTCGACATCTTGGAGCGTCAACTTCTCCTTGGCGCCTCCCATTGGAGGCCCAAAACCTTGTCGTTTGTCGGTTCTCCCCGGCTGGATCACGATCAGGTTAGTCCCTAATCCCTCGAACTCCGAAGTTATATAGTTTTTTGCGCCATTCCCAATCGACACCAAAAGCACGACGGCTCCTACGCCGATGATCATGCCAAGCATCGTAAGGCCTGCTCGAAGCTTGTTTGAGCGAAGGGATTCAAGCGCCAGGAAAAAGACTTCAAGTAGGGGCACGGCTTAATTCTCCCATGTGGGGCGTTTTCTTCCTGATGTCTTCCTTGATTCGTCCGTCTCGCATGGAAATCACGCGGCTCGCTTGGTCTGCGATGCTGGGATCGTGAGTGACCATGATAATGGTGACCCCACTGGCATTGAGTTCTTGGAAGAGCTTCAGAATGTCTTTTCCGCTCCGCGAGTCCAAATTTCCCGTTGGCTCGTCGGCCAATAGAAGTTTGGGGGAGTTCACTAAGGCTCTTGCAATCGCCACTCGCTGCCTTTGACCTCCTGATAACTCATTCGGCTTGTGGTTCATCCGATCCTGCAAGCCGACTTTTTCGAGCGCCGCTTGGGCGAGAGTTCTCCGGCGTTCAGCAGTGAGATCGGGCTGGTCTCCAACCGCATAAACCAGGGGCATTTCGACATTTCGAAGAGCTGTTGCGCGGGGGAGAAGGTGGAAGCTCTGAAAAACGAATCCGATTTTACTGTTTCGCATTCCTGCGAGCTCGTCGTCAGTGAGGGACTGGGAGGGTCTTCCGTCGAGAAGGTATTGACCCGAGTGGGGGAGATCGAGAAGGCCTAAGACGTTCATGAGAGTTGATTTCCCACAGCCTGAGGGCCCCGTGATCGCAACAAACTCGCCCGCTTCTACTTTAAACGAAACGCCGTCGAGTGCCCGCAGCGTCTCGCCTCCCATGACGAATTCTTTGGTGATATCCTGCAGTTCAATTACGGCCATGGCTGCGCTTCGGCTTTTACTTTCATGCCATCTTTGAGTTCGGCATCATCGGGCGGAAGGATGATTTGGTCTCCTTCATTCAATCCCTCGGTCACAGCAGTGCGCTCGTAATTGTGAATCCCGGTCTTGATCTCTTTTTTAACGGCGTGTCCTTCCTGTAGGATAAAGACGAATCTTTTTCCGGTGGCACCGAGAATGGCCCGTGTAGGAATAGCGATTTGTTGGTCTTTGAAGTCGACAACGATTTCGACGTCCGCACTCGCTCCCACTGGGAGAGAAAGAGGGTCCACGTGGCCCTGCTTCTCACTGAGTTTGAATTCCACCTGGGAAGTGCGGTCCTGTTCCTTGATGGTGCTCACGAAGGGCACGACGCGAGAAACTTCCGCTTCAAAAGGCTCAGCGCGCACGGCGGGAATTCTTATGCGTGCCGCATTTCCGACTTTGATTCGCCCAAGATCCACTTCGTCGACTGAGCCGCGAATGATTCTCTCGCCGAGGTCAACGATGCGGATCGGTGCTTTAACGGTTTGACTCGGAGTCCCCGGAAGTTCGCCGAGCTCAAGGTTGACTTCGGTGACCAGGCCATCGAAAGGAGCGCGAATGACAGCCCGGTCCAAATTTGCTCGCGCCACTTGCGAGGCTTTATCTGACTCATCGAGGGCTGCTTTGGAGACCAGGCCGGCCGCAAAGAGTTCCTTAGTTCTGGAGAGCTCGGTGAGTGCATCACGCGAGATGGTTTGAAGCTCCATGTTTTCGAGTTCTGCTAAAAGCTGGCCTTTGCGGACGCGGTCGCCCGCACGAACCCTAACGCGTGAAACTCGCCCCGTGGCGCTGAAGCCAAGAATCGCTTGTTGGTCGGCCTCAACAGTGCCTGAACTCGTGGTGCTGACTGTGCTTTCAACTCTTATCTTTTGGGCCTTGATTGCTTTGACTTGGACGGCCTTCGAACAGGCCGATGTTAAAGTGGCCAGGAAAAATACCACTGCCAAAAGGGGGCTGAGTGCTGGCTTGTTCATTTTCATGGAGTCTCTTTCTCCGTCATTTCTGAAGAGGCCACATTCAAAGAGTGCGGCACCGGTTGGCCCAGTAAAGTCCAAGTGAAGTTGCTGACGAGGGACGCGAGATCCACTCGGGTGCGGACCCACTGGGTCCTCGCCTCCATGGCAGCGTTCTGAGCGGTGAGGAGTTCGAGGATAGAGGCTCGACCGAGTTGATAACTGCGAAATGAAAGTTCAGCTAATTCTTCATTTTGGCGAATGGCAAGGCGTTGGGCTTTCTCAGCCTGAATGAGCATCAGGATGCGACTCCGATCCAAAATAAGAGAGTTTCGAAGTTCGCGAGCGCTTGCTGTGGCCTGCGTGGAAGCGGCTTCGCGTTGCGCTAGGTCTTCTTGGATTCGACTGATGGAGCTCCCGAAGGAAAAAACGGGAATCGTGAGATTCAAGAGCACGCTATACGAGCGATCTGAGGGTGAAATGGCCTCGTCCCAGGCTCCAGCTTGCTTATTCAGCGATGCTTGGAGAGTCAGCTCAGGCCACTCTGAAGCGACCGTGCCCTCGGCAACGATCTTCGCTCGATCCTCGTCCGCGTGAATGGCTTGAGACCGTAGAATCTCTCCACCAAGACGCCGATCGATCGCCTGAAGTGCGGCGGCTTCATCTTCGGAATGGAGATAGGGTTCGAGAGTGCTGAGCGCGCTTTCAATAGTGGTTAGTTTTTCTATTCCGAGACGAAGACTTTCTTCACGGCCTCGAAGCTCAACTGCTGTCAGGGGCTTTGAGTCAAGAACTCCTAACGGAGTAATATCACTCCGCTCCACACCTGTGAGTTCCGCAAGTCGATTTGCAGTGGACTCACGACGTTCTCGCGTAGTCAGGATTCTCGACTCCAGTGAGCTCAGCTCCGCTTCAGCGCGCAGGACGTCGATTTTTGTTTTTTGTCCGAGTTCAAATCGAAGTCTTGCTTCAGTTAGGTTCTTCTTTGCCGCCTCGAGTGAGAGAGTCAACGCAACGAGAGCATGCTCCTCTGCCATGAGTTGTCCGAAGGCACTCAAAAGCTTGCTGTCGAATTCGCCTTCCGCCACGGCTAGCCGGATCTGGCTGCGTTCGCGTTCAGTATGGGCAGCTTGGACGCCCAAATGAACCGATCGCCGATAGAGAGGGAGGGAGGCGATCAAGTTCCAGCGACTGCGATTCACCTTTTCGGGTTCAAACGAAAAAGGAAGTCCGCCAAAGGCGCCACTCGTCACAAAGGAATAGTCGATGCTTTGTGACTGAGAGAGTTGCAGGTCAAGGCGAGGGAGCCACTGAGTCCACGCCGTCCATCTGGCCGCAGACTTTTGTCGAGATTCTTCCCGCGCCAGAATCAGAGAAGGAGCGGTCTTTCGCGCTTGGTTTTCGAGTTGAAGATAAGCCTCTCCTAGTGGGGTGATTGGAGAAGACGCGATACTCCGCTCTTCGCACAGATTGAGAGCGAGCAAAGCGAAGAGTGGCAGCCAGAACCTAGACCGAATGTTTTCGGGGCACATGGGACTTCTACATACGCCCGGGTGCCCTATTCTGACACGCGCGAAATCAAAGAAAACTGGCGACCGCCGCTTCCATCCCTGCGGTAAGAGTGGAAGGCGAATTGTCCGGCATCATCCCGAGTGCAGATCGTGCAGTGCGCAGTCTGTGTGTCGACTTCCTCAATTCCTAATGCCTCGAGCTGAAGGACATTCGAGCGAACGAGGTCGATTTTTCGGGGCTTAGGGACGACGATTTCCCCGAAGTTTTTTTTGAACTCTTCGGCCAGCTCAGGGCTTACTTCGTAGCAGCAGGGCTTAGCGCAGGGACCGATGGCAGCAATCCAGTTCCAAGGCTTTTCTCCGGCGGGAATCAGGTGCTCTCGGAAAAGCTTTTCCAGGATTCGTGCCTGAGTGCCACGCCAGCCGGCGTGAACGGCTGCGACTGCTGACCCATCTCTTCGCGCAAGTAAAATGGGAACGCAGTCGGCCGTGACGACCGCGACCGCACTTGCTGACTCGCGGCTCCATAATCCATCGACTTCCCCGCAAGCCTGGGCGGGATGCTTAACCTCTGCGCAGGCCGTGCCGTGAACTTGCTTCCATTGCGGCTTTTTCGCGTCCTGCCAGAGAGGCGTGAATGCTCCCGAGATGGCTTCTTTTCTGGTTCCAAAACCGTGCCTAATTCCTGATATCGCTCCAAGAAGGCGGCTCTCGAGGGTCGAAGACTTCAGTGTCTTGTTCCTAGGCATATCGCTCAAGCTCATCGAGGAGAGTTTTGAGCGCGCTCGGGTAGGGCGCCTCGACGTGCACCTTTTCGTGCGTTACCGGATGAATGAACCCAAGGGTGCGAGCATGAAGAGCTTGTCCGGGAAGCGATTGAACGCAGTGACGGATGGAATCGGGAAGTGCAAGCCACTTGGGTTGTCGATCGGTCGGGGAGCCATAGACCGGGTCCCCTAAGAGAGAGTGCCCCTGTCCTGTGAGGTGCACCCGAATCTGGTGAGTTCTTCCGGTTTCGAGCGTAGCTTCGACAAGACACGCGAAGAGCTGGTGTTTGCCATGAGTGTCTTGAGATGCATACTCGCGCAATCGTTTGAGGTGGGTGGTTGCTTCGCGACCCTCCGTGACCGTCATGGACATTCTTTTTCGGTCAGTGGGGTTGCGCCCAATCAAGCTTTCAACGGTGATTCGAGCTTGCTTTAGGGAACCGTAGCAAACCGCATGATAAGCACGATCAATATCATGTTTGGCAAACAGTGCGGCCAGCCCCTGATGGGCAACATCTGTCTTTGTGACAACGATGGCTCCGCTCGTGTCTTTGTCGATTCGGTGCACGATGCCTGGCCGAAGGACTCCGCCAATGCCGCTCAAATTTCGAACGTGATGGAGTAATCCATGGACGAGGGTGCCTGTTCGTTGGGTATCGGAGGGGTGAACCGTCAGGCCCGCAGGCTTGTTCACGATGATAAGGTGTTTGTCTTCAAAGAGAATGTCGAGTGGAATGTCTTCGGGTTCAAGTTCGAGTGGCGCTGCGGGAGGAAGTTGAATGCTGATTTTTGATTCGAGGACGAGCTTCGTGTTGGCGCGAATGCTTTTGCCATTCACCAGAATGGCATTTTCCTCGATCAGTTTTTGAATTCTGCTCCGACTGAGAGTCGTGAGAGCTGCGGAGGGGGATTCATCGTCCTCATTTGCAGCCTCGGACCCGCCCGATCGAGCAATCCGTTCAAGCGCAAGTTGAACGCCTCGGTCTGCTCGTTCGCCCGCTTCATTTTCTGTGATGACGATTTCTATTTTTTGTCCGGACATATCAGTAAGACCGACTCGACTGAAGACGTTCCATCCAGGCCGTTGCGACCTGGTCCTGTGGAAGCTTCAGTCGGCGAGCAATCGTGATTAAAAAGCCACGCAGAAAGACAGGGGCCGGAAGTCGATCGAGGTGTTCTTCTTCAATCGCGTTGATATAGTTCTTACCGATTTTGGTGTAAGCAGAGAGTTCCTCAAGAGTGATTCCTTGAGATTCTCGCGCTCGTCTTAAAGTATGCCCACGCCATTCTTGGTCAGCCGGTGGAGGGGGAGGCAAACTGGACTCCGGATCAATCCGGGCCGTTGCGATAACGCCCTGGGTTGGGTCCTTGGGGCCTTTGGTAATTGAATCCAGAAGCGGAGATCTCCGGCCTACGGTGTCCGTATTTCTTGAGCTTCGCGAAGGATCCTCAGTCGTCGGAAGAGAAGATGCACTTGAGAAGGGGCGAAGAGGCGCCGGCGAAAAATCAGTCGATGGGGGGATGAGTAAGTCCGAATCTGAGGTGCCAGTGTCCATGGGCGGATCGTTTGAAGGTGGATCGTCGGCTCGCTGGGTCCGGGGCTTTCCGAGATGAAAGAGTCCGCTCGCGTCCGATCGGACGCCGCTCGGTGTAATCTGGATACCGATCGATCGGTCGTACTCTCGCCGGCGTTCCGGGTGAGAAAGGGTTTGGTACGCTTCCTCAATTCGTCTCAAGAGGCGTTCGGTGTCCTCTTCGGAGAAGATTGAATAGAAGGCGACGTTATCCTTTTTCCAGGAGGCCCGAGCGCGCATGTAAGCGCTGCGGATTTCCGCAGGGCTCGAGTCCTTTCGGACTTCAAGGAGTTCGTAATAGCTTTGCTCTTCGTCAAGAAGTGAGCTCATGGGGTCGAATTCTCGTTATTCATCTCGATCAATCTTAGATGGGAAGGCTCCAGCCGCGTTCACCTCGAGTCAGGAGCGTTTCAGTCATGCGTTCAATGCTGCTCACCAGGCGCGAGTGAGGAAACTCGGTCAGGAGTGGTCTTTTTCTGCGTACTGCTTGCCACACAGCACTGTCATAGTCGAGGTAGCCCGTGAACTCCATATCGAGACCAAAGTACTTTTTGCAGACAGATTTAACCGAGTAGCCGATATCGACGTCGGTTTGCGTTCTTGCCTGGTTAACAATGAGGTCTGGATGAATTCGAGAAATTTCTTCTTTGAGGTTGAGAGCGAGCTGCGCGTCGGTCGCTTGGATTTCCCGGTACAAGTCAGCAGGACTTCGAATTCCGCGAGAGTTTTTTGGATCGAGAGACATCTCAATCAAGTTTCTCACCGGCGCTAGTGATGGAGTCAGCGCCAGTTTCCGGAAGTAAACGCTCTTGATGAAGCGGTAAGCGTTCTCGATCGACGTCGGCTCAGGGAGCAAAACGACGACGCCTGCGTCCGCTGCGATAAAGAAGTCGAGTGTATTGTAGCTGGTACCTGCGCCCAGATCGAGAATGAGCGCATCGGCTGGCAGTTCGCGCAATTGCTCGATGATCTGACGCTTCTTTTCAAAGGGAAGATTGGCAGCGCCCACTGCGTCGCCCGCCCCGCTGATCAATTGAAGGTGGTCGAATGGGGTCGATGCTAAGCAGTTTTCGAGGTGACTCGTACGTCCGCTGATGAGGTCGCTTAAAGTCTGCTTGGGGAGTTCGACTCCGAGAGTGGTGTGAAGGTTCGCGCCACCCAGATCTAAGTCGATTGCAATGGTTTTGAGTCCGCGCTTCGCCAGCGTGAGTGCGAGATTGCTTGAGATTAAACTCTTGCCTACTCCGCCCTTTCCTCCGCCGATTGCCCAGACATGCCGAACTCTTCCCGGGCTCTTTTTACTTAAGCGAGTGAACGGATTTAATGCATCCGCTTTTGAAATTCCGGAGTGCGATTCTGAATCGCTGGATTCTGCCGTGCTTACGAGTTGTTCAGGTGTGATATGGACTCCTCTTTGAGGCGGAGGGGGAGGATCTAACGTCGCTGCTGACTCGAGTGAGCGACCAGCCGAGCTAAGACCTGCGAAAGAGTCTTTATTCGGGTTTGGGGTGAAAGTCGTCGTGGGTTTCATCGGTCTCGACATAGTGAGAAGTTGCTCGTTGGGAGTAGGGTGCTCTAATCCCAAGTGTGAGGTACTCTTTAAAATCTCTCAAGAATTCCGATAGCTTCATTGCATTTTAGAGGAGTCCTAGAAGGCAAAAAACAACCCAGCTGCGAAGTGGACTTCGCAGCTGTTCGGGGTTGAGGTCGCAGCTTTTCCCATGGTGCGCAGCGACAAAAGAGCGAGCCTCCCGGCTAACTTAGGGTTTTCGAGTGGCGGAGCGACGCCCACTGAGTCGGGCCGGATGACGCTAAGTTATCGTAATGAATAGGTTTAAATATTCACGACTTGTCTTTGGCGGCGAGCGGCTCTTGATCGGGGCTAGCACTATCGGCGTTCAAGAGGATTTTTGATGAAGTTGGCCCTGCTCTTGCTCTGTAATGGGGTGTCTATCCATTTTGATTTGCAGAAGGTCCCAAAGGAGCAAGCATGCATTCTCAGCGGAATCGTGTTGAGTCGGCCAGAGGAAGTACCATGACGTGGAGCGCAGTCTCTTTCCGCCCCCAAATGCGGACGGATCTTCATTTGGCTCGCAAGGTCTGGCACATGGGAATGGGCTTGATGATCGTTGCGCTCTATTTAGGAGTCGTGTCCCAGTCTTTAGCGGTCGTCCTGTTGGGAAGTGCTTTAGGTTTGATTTTATTGGGGGAAACGGCCCGGCTCCGCATTCCAGCCCTGAACGAAAGGCTCGTTCGGGCTTCTGGGATGATCATTCGTCAGTCTGAGGTTGACCGGATGAGTGGGACCCCATTCTACGTCGCGTCGGCCCTTCTCTCGATCGCCATTTTCCCTAAGACGATTGCAGCCCTTTCGATCTTGTTCTTGGCATGTGGTGATCCGATTGCGTCCTTGTTTGGGATTCTTTACGGGAAATATGGTCCTCGGTTTTCCAATGGGAAGAGCCTGATTGGGACAATGGCTGGTATTTTGACCTGTTTCACAATCTCTTTTGCCTATTTACGGGCGAGCGGCTTGACCGATGTTCAAGTGGCTGTGCTCTCGGTTCTTGGGGGTATATCGGGCGGTGCAGCTGAAATGCTCCCCATTGAAATTGATGACAACTTCTCGATCCCCGTGGTCTCCGGTTTTGTTCTTTGGATGGGCTATATCTTCCTGGGGATTTGAGGTTTTTTTGTAGAAAAGGGTCTAACTGTCCAATCTTTCGACAGGGTCCCAGGTCTCAGAAGCGAAGGAAGTCCTTTCCGGGTGGGCATGGTAATTGCGAACACATCCTCCTGATGGGTCTCCTGGAGCACTTCTTTCGCTATTCGACCTCGCCGCCTCGGCCTAAGGGTATGCCTTGGGTTCCCCTCGTCATTGGGATGAGTGTCGTCGTCTTTTCGCTCCTCCAAGATATGGATGCCTCGCTCGCACGGACGACTCGTGTTCCCGGGGCTGTATTGAACACGGCATCTCGCCTTTCATCCCTAGTTCCGGTGGAGATGGCTCGTCCGAAGCGGGGGCGGGGATCCGCGTTTTCGGGGTCCCGTGGGGGCATAGCAGTACGGATCGCTCCAAATAGCAGCTATTTGGCGGATGTTCGCCTTCATGAGCAAGCTTGGCAGGGAATCGCCGGGATTACGGCTTCTGGGGATGTTCTCCCTGCTGCTCGGTTTCGCCAAGGGGCAGAAACTTGCTCAGATTGGATGACTCAAGTGGGATTGTCGCAGCGGGTTTATGAACTGCGGCATGCCCACGGCTTAACAGGAGCATTCGAGGAGCGACTGCAGGCGGATCGGATGACGTCCTATGCCGAACGTATCGGAAGTGAAGTTTTCAATTACCACGGCAAATATCATAAGGAACGAGCGACCCGGCTCGCAGTCTCGTTGGTTGATCGAGAAAGTGATGTTTATCGATTCCTTGCCGCTCCGATTGGGACAGTCGCGGCAGTTGCGGCATGGGGGACAGGCACTCCCATTGAGTTTGTCCCTGTTCAGGGCGTTCGGCTTCTGAGCGAAACAAGTGTCCTTCAAAAAACAACCCGCCTAGCGATATCAAGCAAGCTCGCGAATACGGACCTAAAATTCGACTTATCGGACCCGGCCTGGAGTTGGTATGCGGCGACTGTGAGTCGTGGACTTCCTCTTGCCGGCCTAAGCGCAAGGCTAAGCTCCATTCGCGCTCTCTCATCCGATTTGATTTGGATGGGACAAGGTCCCGTGGCTGAGGAGTCGCTCTCGCTTGAGTATCAAGTCAGGTTCTGAGGGGGCTCAGCTGTCCTACGTTTCAAACTCAATGACTGTCGCACCCGTTCCTCCGCGAGCTTGGCCGCCATCCCGAAATTCTTTGATATAGGGCAGCTTGGCCAAGAGTTTTCGTGTCCCTTCTCGGAGGGCGCCGGTACCGAATCCATGAACAACGGTCACTTCTTTCCAGGCGCCACTTCGGTAGGCCTGATCGATCCAGCGTTCGAGTTCCCACATGGCTTCGTCGAACCGAACTCCACGCAGGTCGAGGCTTTGGTCGGGGGCTGCGGGTCGACTGGATTCAATACGGCGACGCTCCGCTGCTTCATTGCGTTTGAATTCAGGAGGAAGAGCCCGCTCCGAGATGGCCTCAATCTCGTCTAAAGGGATTTGCATTTGAAGGTTCCCGAGGGCCACCTTTGCTCGATTTCCTTGGACCTCGAGGAGGACTCCGATGGTTTTGAATTTAGGGACTCGAACCTTGGTGCCGGGCTCGAGGCGCTGCGTACCCAGGATCGAGGGCTCGGGCGTTGGCGCGGGTTTCTTTCGGAGTTCCGGTGCTTCTTCATCCAAAAGCGTATCGATGAGGCTCCCAGCGGCTCGGAAGGAGTCGCTGATCGCTTCGCGTTCGGTCTGGATCTGAGATCGTGATTTAGCCTCTTCTAGGCGCCGGACGGCAGTACGGATTTCTTCTTGCGCCTGCTCGAGTGCTTTTCGGAGTTTCTGTCGGGTCTTCTCGATGAGATCGTTCAGAGCCGACTGGGTCCGCTCAGTCCATTGTTTCTTGAGTTTTTCCGCTTCCTCACGCATGGCGTGGGCCTCTTCCCGTTCGCGGACGATAGCGTCGCGATCGGTCTCGAGATTGGAAAGCAGGGTTTCGAATTCCTTGTGGCCCTGCGAAAGGTACCCGCGCGCCAATTGAAGGACGTCCGAAGGCATTCCGAGGCGCTCCGCGGTCTCGATGGCTCGAGACCGTCCCGGTACGCCTGGGATAATTCGATAAGAGGGAGTGCGCGACCTCTCGTCGAACGCCATGCTGGCGGTCAGGATACGGTTATCTGATATCGAAAGGGCTTTGAGGTTCGGGTCGTGAGTCGTGGTGACGACAATCGCCCCTTTGCGCATCACTGTTTCCAAGAATGCGCGCCCGAGGGCGGCGCCCTCTTCAGGGTCAGTGGCGGTATTGAGCTCATCGATCAGCACCAGGCTTCGAGACGTCATGTTCTCGAGGATTTCTCGGAATCGCAGGACGTGACCCGAAAAGCTGGATAACTGCTGCTCGATCGATTGCGCATCTCCAAGGTCCGCGAAGAAGGAATCAAAGAAAGGGACTGTCGAGTGGTCGGCGCCCGGAAAGGGAAAGCCGGTGCGCGCGCAAGCGCCCGCGAGCCCGAGTGTTTTCAGTAGGACTGTTTTTCCGCCCGTATTGGGGCCGGTCAACATCAACGTTCTGACCGGAGTAGGTGAGCCGAATGTGAGATCGTTTCGGATGATCTTTTCAGGGGTGAGTGACCAAGTCAGAAGTGGGTGTGCCGTTCGAGCGAGTTTGAACGTCCGCTCCTCGACGACTTCAATCATCATTCCTCGGTAGCGACGTCCGAAGCGCGCGCGCGCTTGGACGGAGTCCCAGTGGGCAAGGGTATTTGAAGCCCACTGAATCCCATTGCAGTCCGGCCGAAGGAGCTCCGTCGTTTCTTGGAGAATTCGGAAAGTTTCCTGGATGAGATCGTTCTGTCTCTGTCTCAAGCGATTGTTGAGGGCCGACACTTCCCGCGGTTCGACGAAGACCGTCTGCCGACTGGCCGAAGCTTCGTAGATAATTCCTTCCACTTCGTTTTGTTGGGAGATCTTGACCGGAACCACGTAGCGTCCGTCGCGAACATCGCTGAAGTTTTCCTGCAGGATTCCTTTTTGATGAAGTGTTTTTACCAGGTGATCGAGAACGGCCTGAATCTCTCGGCGTAAAGAGCGGATTTCTTGGTGAAGTTGCGCCAATCGCGGGGAGGCTCGCTCGGAGAGTTCGCCCTCGGGGGTTAGGATTCTCTCGATCGACCCGAGTGATTGCGCGAGGTTGGGGAGTTCGTCGAGGGCTTTCGCGAAGCGGCCGCCAGGAATGGAGTCCCTTTGAAAGTTTCGCCATTCCTCTGAGGCGCGGATCCAGCGACGGAGAAGGCTGAGTTCCTCGAGTTCGAGCACGGCTCCAAGTTTTTGCAGTCGGCCGATGGCGATCTCGGGGTCCGGAACTCCGGAGAGGGCACCCCAAAGCTGTTCTCGCTCCAAGATCGAGGTGGTCTCTTCGGTTTCTTGTTGTCTGAGTTGCGCCGACTCCAGATCGGGGGCGAAAGCCGTGGAACTTGAAAGCCTGAGAATGAGCGCTCTTCCGGCTTCCGAGCGGGCATCTTCAGCTGCTAAGTTAATGAACTTGGGCCATTCCAAAGCAGCGAGTGCAATTTGGGTGGGGTCGAGTCGGCGAGCGGGCGCGGATGGAAGAGTGTTCTCGGAATTCACTCTTTCGTCTTTAGCACGGAGATTTCTTGGGGACACTGTCGATTTCCTGACGGAGCCTCTCGCTTGAATGCTGTGACGCGAACTTCATGGTTCCATGAATTGACAAAGGGGGGGCAAAATTCCCATCCTAGGGAAGTGACCCCTCATTTATGGAAGCAAGATCAATTTCGCGCCGATGGAGCGCTGCTCGATTGTTTTGAGCAGATCAACCGTGGGCATTTCGATGGCTTCCTGGAGGCGCCTGTCCTCCGTTGGAATTCGCGCCTGCGTTCGAGCGCTGGGCGCTTTATACCGGGAAGTCGCAAGCACCCAGACCGATATCCCCCCATTATCGAGATCGCCTCTTACCTCTTGGTCGAATCCGAATGCGCGAAATACATTCTCGATACACTTGCACACGAGATGATTCATTTTTGGCTGTGGACCATGCATCGTCCGTATGGGCACACGACTGAGTTTCATAACAAGATGCGAATCATGGGGGTGAGTAGATATAACCCTGTGCCTCGCGTGCGGCCGCCGAAATACATCTACCGCTGCCCTGCTTGTAACCAGGAGTTTCCTGCGAGGCGCACTCTCGGGGCGTTAGCCTGTGCCAAATGTTGCAAGCGTCATACGAATGGGCGTTATGACCCTCGTTTTAAGTTGGTGCTCGATCGGCATCTCCCGACTCAAGTTCAAGCCGGTCCCGTAGTGGCGATGGGGGCTGCGTCGCCTCGTCGGCGTAAGAGCCGTTAGTCGGAGGGGCGATCTTTGCGATGACGAAGGGTTCGCTTTCGTTTTTTGGAGCGCGCCGTTTGAATCTTGAAAAGAGGAGTATATCGCGGATGTCAAAAACCTTGATGAAAGCCCTCGTCCTGTTGGCTGGCTTCGTTTCGATATCGCTGGTCGTTGGATTTGCGCGGAAGGGGAGTTCGCCGACGGAGGCTCCCGGTGCGACGATCTGGTTGGGACGCATGGATGGCTCAAAAAGCTGCGACCCGAACTCGGGGATGCGTTCGGAGCAAGTTCTGGCTCAGATGAAGGAAGCTGGGATTCGCGTTCAAGCGTTGGCCCGTGGGAATGACGGGAAAGTGCGCGCGCAGATGTGTGGTTTGCCTACGGGGCGTCTCGTGGGTGTTCTGATTCGCGAGGAAGATCGGGTTCATGCCGAGGCGACGGGTTGGGTACGGTGGCCTGAAGGGGTCTCACGAAGCGAAGAGGCTCTCCCGGGGAGAGATTAACGCCCCTTTTCTCTTTTTACGATAAAGATTGCACAGAAAGATAACGTAACCCCTTGAAAAGATTGAAAAAATAGTTTGACGCCTTGCGCAATCTTAGCTAGACCTTGTTTCAGGCAGGGCGATGAATCAGGGGGCTGAGAGGGTCGTAGCTGCAGGGGTGACGCAAGGTGGGGTGGGTCTGGAGGTTGAGCCATGTCGGGGTAGGCTCCTTCCAGACCCCCCCTCCCTGTATTTATTTAACGCAGTGCAATATTGTGTTGCTCTTTGTATCGCCGTATGAAATATCGCTGTGCGTTATGAAGGGCAAATACTCAAGTTGGGGCGACTTTCTAAAAGAAAAACGTGAAGCGAAGTTCCGGTCTGCGCGGGAGTTCTGTGCTCGAGCGCCGGTTGGAATTAGCTACCCGCAGTACTCCCGCTACGAAGCGGGGGATCAGCTTCCGAGCCTTGAACAGGCCCTGGGGCTCTGCCGGTTACTCGACATCCCTGCGATGGAGGGGCTCCTGGAATGGAGTCGCTCTCAGGTGCAAGTGGATACCGAGAAGAAGGAAGTCGATTTCCTTCTGAATCGGGTCCGGCGAGGTGGAAATGAGCCGGACATTACAGACTCACCAGAAACGACCCTCGTTTCGCCCGTAGGTGCGCAGGTTTCGAGCCGTGTTCCGCTGAACCTGGAAGAAGGGAAAGAGTCCGTCTTCGACCACTTGATGGTTTTCAACCGGTCGCACATCAAGCTTTTCCAATCGGATGCCCGCTACCGGGATATTTTCACTTTCGTGAATGTTTACACTCCTGAGGAATGGATCTCGCTCAACGAGGTTTCGAAGTCTCTGGGGATCTCCGCAGAAGAGCTGGACCCGATGGTTGAGACCATGAACGATC